>SSSX01000507.1 GCA_015657735.1 Zoogloeaceae bacterium | reverse complement strand
CTTGTGCCGAAGCCGCGCCAACGGCGTTCCGGTCAAGGCATTGAAGGTCCTGCCGCACGCGCAGCACCGGTAGCGCTGAAGGCCCTCGGACCGTCCGTGCCGATGAATTCGCTCGTGGGCGCAGTGAGGGCACTTCGGTGCAAGCTCGAAACAGGCCTCAATCTGCCCCGTCGCAAGGCCCACAGCGGGCTGGCCAAGCACCTGTAGCAGCCGCTCGCGCTGCCAGTGCGACAGATGCGCCAGCGACTTCAGGACATGTTGGAAATCAAGCGGTTTCATCGCCAGCCTCCGAATATGCTGAACTGTATTTACAGACAGCATTTTCGGAGCGCCGTTCCACAGGCAACGGTGACATAGCCAAAACAAATGCCTAATCCTGCACTCTTGCGGAGAAAATCATATAAGGCCGGATGGCTGGCGTTACTGTTTCATCGTACCGAAACGACAGAGCGAACTTCTGGGGCTTACGTGGTTGATGTTGCCTCATGCCGATACGCCCCAGGCGTGACACCGGTCCAATCCTTGAATGCCCGGATGAATGAATTGACCTCCTGAAACCCCAGCAGAAAGGCAATCTCCCCTTGCGAGAGGGAAAGGCTATTGAGGTAGTGCTGCGCCAGTTGCTGGCGTGTCGTGTTCAGAATGCCGATAAAGCTGGTCGACTCGTCTTTCAATTGCCGTTGCAAGGTGCGCTTGCTGACCGCCAGCTGCCTGGCGACGAACTCTATCGAATATTCCCCCGCCGGCAATCCCTCCAGCAAGACAGCCTTGACGCGAGCGCTCATGGGCGCGGTCGCATCCAGCGAGCTCAGCCTTTTGCGCAATTCGGGTTCGAAGCAGGTCCATAGCGACTCGTTGGCCGTCAGGAAGGGTCTCGTCGCGTCCTCGCTGGCAAACGAAACCCTGATCACCTTGCCTTGGCGCGGTGTGATACCGAAATACTCGACATACGCCGACAGGTCATCGGGAATAGTCGGAACGATGACCCCACAGGGAATCACCCGATGCCGTGTCCCGAGCCGAACCAACTGGGTGAGGAAAACCAGTTCCGAGATCGCCAGGTTCCGGGGAATGGCTCCCTCGTTCATATAGCAATCGAGTGTTATCGTCGTCACCGCCGGTCCAATATCGACCGCCAACATCATCGGACAGATGAGCTTTTTGTAGGCCGACAAGCGCTGCATGGCGATATTCAGGTTGGGGCTGCACAGGCTCGCAAAAATGGGCGGATCGAAAGCCTCAACCGAAATAGCCTGTCCAATCAACAGCGGCAGCGATGCGATGTCGACCGAGTCTTCGAAGGCCTGCCACAGCTGGAAATATTGCCTTGGCGTAATACTGGCATCCCGGCGCGAGAACAAGTCTGCCGGCAGGCCTGCCAAGGTCAACACCCGCTCCGAATCGATGCCCATATCGCTCAGCATCAACTTCCAGCCTGGCTGGACGGTGAAATGTGTGGCCTGTTTCATCTGCGCTCAAGCCTTCTCGGAAGCACGAAACTCAACATTGGGGAATCTGCCTGCTTTCTATCATCTGCTGAAACATATCCTGAATCGTGACCGACAAGGGGCGATACGACATCTTGAGCTCCCGGCGGCTTTTGCTGTTGTCCGCCTGCCAGACATACCCGACATTCCGTGCAACGAATTTGCGCGTCGTGCTCTTGTCGGCAAGGGGGGCCGCCAACCACACCAGCCACTTTGGCAGGATACGCCGCGGTACGGGATAGGCCTCGAACTTCGGGAGAAGGGCTCGCGCAATCTCGGGGAGCGATGTGTTGTGACCCGAGACGATGTGACGCCCCTTGGCACCAGGCAGATACGCCGCGCGCAGGTGGGCTTCGGCCAAATCCCGCACATCGACGGCACCGCACCCGATGTCGGGGATACCCGCCTTCATGCGTCCATTCCCCAATTGGCGGACCAGATTAAAGCTTTCGGAGGTGGCGTGCGGATTCAGTCCGGGGCCAATGACCAGGCTGGGGTTAACGACGACAAGATTCCAGCGCGATTGCTTCTCGGCGATGGCCCAGGCCTCCCGCTCGGCAACAGTCTTCGAATAGGAATACGGAACGTGCTCCAGCGACGAACTGGTGTTCCAGATGTCTTCGGTCAGGGTCTTTCTGGGAGCGTTTCCGATGTCTGCGTTGTCGCCGTAAATTGCGGCGCAACTGCTGGTCAGCACGACGCGTTGAACCGAGGCTGTTTGATTTGCGGTTTCCAGAACATTCCGGGTGCCGAGCTTTGCCGGGTCTACCAGTTCCTTCTGGGGGTTGCGGATGGCCAGTTTGAATGGGGAGGCGGTATGGAAGACGATGGCGCACCCTTGCATGGCTTGCGCATACGAACCATCGTCAAGCAGGTCAGCCTCGAAGTAGCGGATGTTTCCCGGCAGTTCTGCGGCCATCTGCGCCAAATGCGCCACCTTCCTGACATCCTTGGAGTCCCGTACCGCCGCATGCACGGTGACGCCTTCTTCGAGGAGACGTTTCACGACCCAGCCGGCGACGTAGCCGGTTGCGCCAGTAACGAGGACGGGTTTGGTCTTGTCGATGTTCAGCATGGTGTGGCTCTCCGGATGTGCTGGCTACAACGGAATACCCAACGCTACCCTGGTTGGTCAGCGTGGTTCATGAGCAGCATTGTCATCTGAGCACCGCGAGAAACGGCTATCATTACGTGCCACTCAATATTCAATTGACGCCAATTTTATTTTCGCGGACTGAGCTTCCTGCGTGGAGCGGGCACTTGTCCATCAACCAGAGACGATTCATCCTCACCCGAGCAGCAACTTTCCCAAGTTTCAACCGGTCTCAGCCTGACAAGGCTGGCAAGCATGACGACTCTAAGCCGTGGAGGAAAAAATATGCGGAACGGTGTTAACGAGGCTATAAAAACCCATTATGGCCGCTCTGGTTTGGCGGAGGTCATTCTTGCGGCCTTGGAACAAGCGGGCGCAGATATACAGCAACTCTCTCTTGAAGAGCTGGCTCCAATCGATGAGTTTCATATCCGCGGCCGTGCAGCGACTCTCGAACTCGCCGAGGCGGCAGGGTTAGGTTCGACAATGCGCGTACTGGATATTGGTAGCGGCATCGGCGGAACCTCGCGGTGCCTGGCGAAGGAATTCGGTTGCCGCGTCACGGGCATCGACTTGACGGAAGAATATTGTCAGGTTGCATCGATGCTCACCGCGAAGGTCGGCCTCGATGGCCTGATCGACTATCGCCAGGGCGACGCCACCAATCTTCCGTTCGACGACAATGAATTCGATGTCGTCTGGACAGAGCACGTGGCAATGAACATTCCAGACAAACGTCGTTTTTACAGCGAAATGTACCGGGTCTTAAAGCCCGGGGGCACGCTTGCAATCTACGATGTCCTTGCCGGCGCTTCAGGGCCTGTCCTGTT
>SSSX01000506.1 GCA_015657735.1 Zoogloeaceae bacterium | reverse complement strand
CGGCGACCTGGTCGACAAAGGCATACGCGCCGAAGCCGACCCGCAGGCCTTCGTCACCCTGGTCGATCTGGTGTCACCCGGCCACGAAACGGAATACTGGCTGGGATACAACAACTTTTACGTGATCACCCGCTACAACCGCTCGAGCTTCTACGCCATGTCGGTGTTCCAGCTGGCCGAGGAGATCCGCCGCCGGATGTGCGAGGAACAATCGTCTACAGCAGGGAATCGCGAGAAATATTGCCGCGCTTGATGATCTTGCGCAGGCGATCCAGACCTTCCATCTGGATCTGCCTGACCCGTTCGCGGGTCAGGCCGATGTCGCTGGCGATGACATCCAGCGTTGCCACGTCGACGCCGTTCAGGCCATAGCGGCGCTCGATCACCAAGCGCTGGCGCTCGGTCAACTGGTCGAGCCAGTCGTCGACCAGCGAACCGATCTCGCTCAGTTGCAGCAGGGACTCGGGATCGCCACCCGCTTCGTCGGCGATCAATTCGGCCATGGTGTGGTTGGGATCGATTTCAAGCGGCGCGTCGAGCGAGGCAATGTGTTCGTTGAGCGAGAGGATGCGCCGCACATCGTCGACCGGGCGATCGATCAGCAATGCCACGCGCTCGACCGTCGATTCGCGCCGGTCGGCCGATTCCAGATGACGCATGGCCCGCAACACCAGGTTGATTTCCTTGACGACGTGGACGGGCAGCCGGATGGTCCGCGCCTGGTTCATGATGCCGCGCTCGATGTTCTGGCGTATCCACCAGGTGGCATAGGTGGAAAAACGGAAGCCGCGCTCGGGATCGAATTTTTCCAGCGCGTGGATCAGACCGAGGTTGCCCTCCTCGATCAAGTCGAGCAGCGGGATTCCCCGGTTCAGGTAATGCTTGGCGATATTCACGACCAGCCGCAGGTTGTGCTCGATCATGCGCTGCCGGGCAGCGAAGTCGCCGGCACACACCAGGCGGGTCGTCGCCAGTTCTTCCTCGGGCGTCAACAGCGGCTTGGCGCCGATTTCGCTCAGGTAAAGCTGGGTGACGTCCTCGAGCAGGTCGGGTTCGGCGGCTGGCAGTTCGATTTCCGGCGAGGCCAGCGGCTCTTCGGGCTGGCCGTCAAACTCGTCGTCGATGCAGTCGCCGATATCGGTCATCGTTTCGGTAGATACAAGGCCGGATCGACCGGCTTGCCCTGCTTGCGGATCTCGAAGTGCAGCTTGACCGAATCGGCATCGCTATTGCCCATTTCGGCGATCTTTTGTCCCCGGCTGACCTGCTGGCCTTCCTTGACCAGGATCTTGCGATTGTGCGCGTAGGCCGAAAGGTAGGTGGCGTTGTGCTTGACGATGACCAGTTCGCCAAAGCCGCGCAGGCCGTTGCCGGAATAGACCACCTTGCCGTCGCCGGCCGCCAGCACCGGGTCGCCGGCCTTGCCGGAAAAATCGAGGCCCTTGTTGCCGGATTCGCTGTAGGGCGCGGAAATTCGCGCCGAGGTCGGCCACATCCAGGGCACGTCGTCCGGCCCAGTGGCCACCGCCGGATCCGGTCCCGGTGCCGGGGCCGGCTGGCTGGTTGGCTCAGGCTTGGTTTCCGGCTTGGCCGCCGTCGGATTGTTCAGGCGGGCATAGGCTTCGTCGGAATAAGGCTCCTTGCCCGCTCGCGGCTCGCGCTTGACGCCGTCACCCGGCGTGGCGACGGCAGGCGGTGCCGAAGAATCCAGCGAACGCGTCTCGATGCCTCCGCCGATGGCGACCGGGCTGGCCTTCACGCCATCAACCGCTTCCGGGGGACCCGGTGGCGCAATTCGCAAAATCTGCCCTTCGCGGATGGTGGCCAGCGTAGACATGTTGTTCCAGGCAGCTACCTCGCGGTAATCCTGGCCGTGCTCGAGCGCGATGCGGTACAGGGTATCGCCGCGCTTGACCGTGTAGTAACCAGGCCCCGAAGGTTGCGAGGCGACCGCCGACCGGGATTGCACGGGCCCCGAACGGTCGACCGACGGGGCGGGCTGTTGGGACATGCAGCCGGCCAGAATCAGAAGCGAGGAAACCAGACAGACTTTACGAATCATTGCGTTCCTGAGAGTAACGGGACGAAGCGGACGGCATCCAGCCGCGTTTCGGAATAACCCTGTGCCGAGCGTTCGATAAAGCGAAGATACTGCTCCGTGGTCCCGACTGGCAAGACCATGCGGCCGCCGACAGCCAATTGTTCGAGCAGCGCCTGGGGAACATGAACCCCGGCGGCAGCCACGATGATGCTGTCGAACGGTCCGGCTTCGGGGAGCCCCAACTGCCCGTCGGCATGCTTGAGGCGAACGTTGAACTGCTTGAGCACGCGCATGTTGGCCTTGGCTTTCTCGAGCAAGGGGCCGAGGCGTTCAACGGCGTATACATCCTTTGTCAACTGGGCGAGGACCGCTGCCTGGTAGCCACAACCGGCGCCGATCTCGAGGGTCTTGCCCAACGACTGGCGGCCGTTGAGCAGGAGTTCGATCATCCGGGCGACGACGTAGGGCTGCGAGATGGTCTGCCCCATGCCGAGCGGCAGGGCCGTATCCTCGTAGGCACGCGAGGCCAGCGCCTCCTCGACGAAGACATGGCGAGGAACCGCCGCCATGGCGGCCAGGACCATATCGTTGCGGATGCCCTTTTCGCGCAGACGCTCGATCATGCGCGCCCGGGTCCGTTGCGACGTCATGCCGATGCCGTTCAACACGCCGGAACTCACAACGCCCACTGGCGGATGGAAGGCAATTGGGCGACGTGGGTCAGATCGATCTGCAAGGGCGTAATCGAGACAAAACCGCGGTCGACCGCATTGAAATCGGTTCCCGGGCCGGCATCGGCGGCGCCACCGGCGGCACCGATCCAATAAACCGTTTCATTTCTCGGCGATTGCATTTTTACGACCGGTTCGGCCTTGTGCCGACGCCCCAGACGGGTAACCTCAGTGCCTTTCAATTCGACATAGGGAATATCCGGGACATTGACATTCAACAGAACCGGTTCCTTGATCGGATTGCGAATAAAGCGCTCGACCAGTTGGCGGGCGACCTGGCCGGCCGTCGCATAGTTTTTTGCTTCGAAACTGGTCAGTGAAATGGCGATAGACGGTATTCCCAGTAAATACCCCTCGGTAGCCGCCGCCACCGTTCCCGAATAAATCGTGTCGTCACCCATATTGGCGCCGTGATTAATCCCGGAAACGATAATATCGGGCAATTGATCGAGCATGCCGGTCACCGCCAGGTGCACGCAATCAGTCGGCGTACCGTTGACGTAATGAAAGCCGCTGGCAGCCTTTCTAAGCACCAAGGGCCGACTCAGGGTCAGCGAATTGCTGGCGCCGCTGCAGTTTTGCTCGGGCGCGACGACGACAATATCGCCGAGACCGGCCAGCGCCCCGGCCAAGACCTCCAAGCCAGGGGCAAAATAGCCGTCGTCATTGCTGAGCAGAATACGCATCGATCAAATCAGGAGGTTATCAAGCGTGGCGCCACTGGCCAGCCAGGACTCAACCCATTTCGGCTTGCGGCCGCGACCGGTCCATTCGAGTTCGGGATTTTCCGGGTGACGATATTTGGCCTTGACCTTGTTTCCGGACGAAGCCTTTATTTTTGCATCCTTGCCCAGCAAATCCTCGATGGCATAACCCCGTGATTTGGCGAAGGCACGGACTTCATTCAGGACATTTACCTTTTCAACTGCTTCCCGGCGTTTGATCTCGGCGGGAATCTGCTGCTGCAGATCGCGCAATTGCGTGACAGACAATGTGGACAAATCCATGATTACCTCCTTTTAAATGCGTGGCGATAATTTAAATTGTCTATATTTATTTTTCAACGCCATAAATTAAAAAACCGGCAGAGCCGGTTATTTAATTTGGTCGGGGCGGCGGGATTCGAACTCGCGACCCCTTGCACCCCATGAGGGTAAAAGCGCATCCCAGAGCATCCAACGACATCCCAGAAACCATCTCAACACATTGTTTTGTATGTAGAAAAAAGCCTTTACGATTCCAGCATCGTCCCATACAATCCAACCACATCCGGCAAAGTTGTGGGGGGAAATGTGGGGGGAATTTTACCCCAATGACCTCCCCCGGGCAAGGAGGCAAGCATGGGTAAGCTGACCGTCAAGGAACTTGAGGCACTTGGCAACAAGGACCACGACAAGAAACTTCGCGAAGATGGTGGCCTGATTGGGTCGGTGCGCTGCGGCGCCAGCGGGGTGTCGGTCTACTTCGATTGGCGCTACCGCTTCGACGGCAAGGTCAAGCAAATCGCTGTCGGTGCATGGCCCAAATTGTCTCTCGCATCGATCCGCTCCGAACGAGACCGGCTGAAAGTAGAGGTTGACGGTGGATCCGATCCAACAGAACGCCGCAAAGCGGAACGACTGAAGGTCAAAGTCGACCAGTTGGAAGAAATTGAAAAACAACAGAAGCGGCTTGACGAAATTGTGGCCCAGCAGACAAGGCTCACCGTCCGAGGGCTATTTGAGCACTGGGCCGAGGTCGATCTTATACGCCGCAAAGACGGAGGAAAAGAAGTCCGGCGCATGTTCGAAAAAGATGTGCTACCGAAATTGGGTACCCTCCCCGTCACGGATGTCAAGAAGGGTCACATCACACTGGTCACTGATCCTCTGCTAGCAAGAGGCGTGAACCGGATGGCCAAAGTTGTATTTTCTTTAATACGGCAGATGTTCCGGTTTGCCGTCGATCGAGACTACATCGAAGCCGATCCAACCGCCAGCATTCGAAAGGTCAAGATCGGCGGTCCGGACACTGAACGTGAGCGCGTTCTGAGCCGAGCCGAAATTCAAACGCTGCGCCACCAACTGCCCAGCGCAAGACTGATGCCGCAAACAGAGGCGGCGGTCTGGATCGTTCTTGCAACGCTCTGCCGCATCGGGGAGTTGTCGAGTGCCAAATGGTCTGACATTGATCTTGATAACCGACGCTGGCGCATCCCTGAAACCAAGAATGGCAAACCTCACGAAATCTACTTGTCGGACTTTGCTGTGGAGCACTTCCGTAAAGTGAAAGCACTTAGTAATCCCGATATCGCATGGGTTTACCCGGGCCGAGATTGCAAGAAGGCACTCTCCAGTAAGTCGATTACCAAACAGCTAGGTGATAGGCAACGCAGTAGCGAACCGATGAAACGGCGCAGCAAATCCACCTCTGCCTTGGCGTTACCAGGTGGCAAATGGGGGCCTCATGACTTAAGGAGAACTGGCGCCACAATGATGACGCAGCTACATGTGCTACCCGATGTCGTTGAGCATTGCCTGAACCATATCGAAGAGAATCGGACGAAGCGCGTTTACCAACGGCATACCTACGAGCACGAAATGGAGGCAGCTTGGAAAGCCCTTGGTAAGCATTTGACACGTCTGGCGGGACTCCATATGAACAACACTGCAGACTCCGCCGCCAAGAACATACCGCCCCCCAAGAAATCACCCGAGGCTCGCAAAAATGCCGCCTCTAGGACCGGCGCACCACGGCAGCTCCGTACACCGGCGCTGAAAAACGCATCCACGGCACAGACGAACTGAGCGCGAACATCGGGGGGCCGCTCTTCCTATCAGAATCGATTCCCTCCGTTGGATCAATGCTCCCACCTCGACAACATTGAGCAATCCGACTCGGTGAACAACGCGGCGGCCCGATGGTCCTTGCACGATCACATAGGCATGCAAGGCCACCAGCCCTCCTGTCTCCGCCATAACAGCCACCCGCTGCGCGGAGAGTTCGATTACGTCTGAGGGGGACACGCGGTCACGCTGCCGATTTTTCAACTCGACAAGGATAATGATCCCGGCCGGGTCACGGTATCCACGGTCGACCTTCGCCGTCAGGGTTATTAGGCCAGGTGACCGGAATAGTTTTTCTGCGTAGACAAGCGTCGACCGTCGCAACTCCCGCGGTAACCAAGTTTGATCCCCTTGGCGCTCCAGACGACGAAGTGCCCAGATGAGCAAGAGGATCAAGAAGGCACCAGCGGTCATCAACTCAATCATCGCCCTCCCCTCCACCTCTCCAACCCTGCCGCCATCCAGATAGCAGGGCGAAGCAGCGCACGCATCGCCCGAATCAGCCACGGATGCCCCGCGAGTATCCGGCACACGGCCGGTGCCGCACGGTAATAGGCTAGGATCACACCTCGGCCAAGCATCGAGCGACGCAGTACCCGATCGCGAAACGAGCGTAGTGCCGAGACCTCACGCCCCTCGCCATAGACGAGGGTAGCGATAAAGCACGGCCCCTTGCGGATAGGCTGCACCTGTCCTTCCCGAAAGAAACGCCGGTGCTCTCGGCCCCCTCGAGCCATGTCCTTTCGCTGTTGGGCGGACCGCCGCTGACCATAACGATACTCGAATAGCACCAGACGCTCACAGACACCCATCTGGGCAAGTTCCGATGCGCTGACACGCTCGCGCCGGCCGGAGCGCGGCCGGCGATTGGCGCTCACCGCACTCCCCCCTGTCGGGTCCGCATCGCGTGCCAGCGGCGATACTCCCGGTCGATCAGGTAATCAATTCGCGCCGCGGCGCGCCGTCGATTCGCCTCGGGGATTCGGTACGTCAACAGCCAGTAAAGCAGCACGAAGCACAGCAAAGCTGGCAGGGCCATCCACCCCAAGGCGATCGCGAAGTATCCGGCAGTCGCCAAGATCACCAGCAGGTCACCTTCGCTGGGCCACCGCCGTCTCCCTTCGCGAACGGAGTTCGCCCCCTCGCCCGTCGTGCGGTCGACAAGAACCAACACGCGGCCAGGTCGCGTGCTTGCGACCACCACGCTCACCTCGTCCTCAAGCTTCATCGAACAAAGCATCTGATCCAAAGCGAGATCGGCCACTTGCCACTCGTCCTGTCTAACTCGCAGCCGATACCCGCTGCGCACATGATCGCGCACTATGTCGTCCACCCAGCCGTGGATGACCCGAAAATCTTTCTGATCCATGGATATCCTCCTGATCCGCACTGCTGGATCAACGATCGGTGATTGGTTCGCCGAATACCTCAGAGGCGAACGGCATGGCGATCGCTGGCGCCGCCGGCAACTCGGCGGCGGTGCTGTTCACAGTTGACACCTGGACCAGGCGCGGCACCATGCCGCCCCCAGCAAGGCTCAATTGACCAATCACCCCTTCGCGCGCCAGCAAGCGCAACCGGTTGATCCGCTTCGTCCCCTTCTTGAAGCGGATCAGGTCGTCGTACAGTTGCGGGTCGTCCGCCCGGTCCAACTCGAACAGCAAGCGGATCGTCTCGTGCTCTGGCGTCTTCTTCTCGCTCATCACGCACCACCCTGGGCCGCATTGGCTGTGCCGCTGAAGATTTTGTCCACGTGGTTCATGCCTGCAATCTGGAAGCCACGGACGTTGGCGTGCAGGGGATCCTTCACTTCCAGGATTCGGTGCTTCGGGAACGCCTCTTTCACCGCCTTCTTGAAGAGATAGGCTCCCCCACCCACCAGGATGATGTTCTGGAAGCTGTAGCTTGCTTCGATCCAGCGCATCATCGACGCCACGGCCTGCTGCGCGATCGAGTGCGCCATGGGCATGGCCCGCGAGATGTCATAGGGCTTCTGGTAGATCACCGGGTTTTTGCCGGTCCGCAAGGCCAGATCGATAGCATCGATATCGTTGTAAGGCGTGCCGATGTCGTGCCCGATCTCCGCTGAAATGGCTTGAAGGATGTCGAACACCCCCCGGTTCACCGAATGGCTCTTGTTCTGCACCAGGCGCATGCCCCGCGCCACAAGCCAGTCGAAGGTACGAGAACCCGGGTCAAGGATCAGGCTTTGCTCCCGCTCGATGCTGGCCATCTTTCCGTGCTGCACGGCAAAATCGACCAGTGCCCCCTGGGGCTGCGCGATGGCCAACGCCTTGCGAACCACGATGCTCTTGCCGTTTCCAATGTCGTGCGTTCCAATCACCGCCTTCTCAAGGGCGGCTTTCTTGGCAGTAAGCGCGGCCACTGGCAAGCCCACGACCAGCAGGTCGATGGCGGGCTGCTTCATCAAGGCCAAGGCCCCTCGTAGGAGCGCCATGTACTCCGGCGTCTCGGTGTAGCGATCATGCATCTGGGTCGCGCGGAAGGTGTCCGCAGCCAGTTCGACTTCGGGACCGACCTCGTAGAAGAGGCCGTTGATCGGAATCGCGACGGTTTTTCGCCGCTCGTAGCCGGGCTGGCCCGACGGCTCGCGCATGGTGGGGTATGCGACCGACGGGAAGCTGGCGCAACGGATGTCACCGCCGGCCACGCTGCTGACGTACTTGGTGTTGCCAAAACCGACATCCACCGCTCTGACGACATAGTCCATGTGAGACTCCTGTATAGATTTTCGATTGACCAGCATCGGCATCCCGATACGGCCCGTCCACGCAAAATCCGTTCTGCTTTGTCCGCCTATCGCAATCAGCCTCGACCGCATTCGAAGTCCAGTCGAGATGAGCTACGATGAAAGTCGAGTTCCTGCGCGGGGTACCGAAACGCCTTCCGCGTCGCACTACGCTCTCACTGGATCGTGGTGCGTCAAGGGCTCATTTCCAGCGGTGATCTAAGGGAAAACTGCGGCATGGGATCGAAACGCTCACGGTGGAAACCAGAGGCCGAGTTAGCGCCCGTCAAGCCCTGATTCCGCCTTGGTTTGGTCGTCGCCCGAAAAATAAACGCACCCTGAGTTTCAATTTCAAGTGCCACCCGCAAGCCCCGGCATTCAGGCTCCGTCAACGGGTTCGCCCATTGACCTTCTCTCGCTCCAGGTGTGAACTACAGCCTCCCGAGGCCTCCTGGCCTGCTCCATCGCGGAGCAAAAGGCGTTGCGGTCGTTACCCGCCTCTTCAGTTCCCGACCTCGAGTCGGGTTGGCATGGTCCCCGAGACCGTGCCCGAAACTGTTTCACCCGTAGTGCAACGCTAGCCCTTGCCGACAGTTCCCTGTCGGACGCTCCTCGAGTGCGTGTCTTGCGTTCGGTTCAACTGGCCGGCACCCGATGCCGCGCTATTGCTTCCCGTCATCGTTCGAGCACGCGCATTGCGCAGCACACGTCGTGTGGCCCTCATGGGCTCCGCGTGTGAAGCCGCTCGTACGCCTGTACTGCCCTGGACTTTCGGTCAGGGGCGGACCCATGCAGGTGGATGACGCTACGAATCGAGGACTGATCCCCCTATAGCGCAAGGCGAGACCTTCGCGCCGATGTTGTCCCCGCCTTCGAGGCGAGATTGCATCACCAAGCCCGACGAACGCAGAAATGCGGAAGCGGACGGATCACTGTTTCATTTTTAAGACCGACCGAGTTGGAGGCCGCGCATAAGGCGCGACACCGGCAAACCCTGGGTAGGTACGGCGTGCTCGTGGTCGCACGCCGTACCGAAGCACTCGACCACGCTTTGCGTACGCGATGGAATCCGCGCCCGCGACGAGCCGATGGATTCCACCAATACATCTGCTGTGGGCTGACGGGACAGCGCACGGCTCGCTTCGGAGATTTGCCATGTCTGATTTCAACGCTCGCCATACCCGTCGGCGGTTCCAAGGCTCCATCGGCGCCGGCCGCGCCGCCAAACACCAACCGCCACGCCGTCAGGAATGGGCATCAATGACGCCTGCCGAGATCCTGGGACGCTACCGTCCGGGCAAGGCCGACCCACTGCTGGTGCTCGATGTCCTGCTGGAGCTATTCAACTCACTGCACACCGCGCTGGAGAAGACGGTCTCGCACAAAACGCGGCAGGAACGGGCCGACTTCCTGCGCCGATTCTTCCGCGATCTCAAGCTGAAGGCCAGATTCGCCACCGTGCCTGACCCCCGCAATCTGGGCGACCGCCACATCCGGGCCATGATCAAGGTCTGGCAGCAGGACCAACTCGCCCCCGCCACCATCCAGACCTACCTCAGTTTCCTGCGAGGACTCGCGCTATGGCTAGGCAAGCCGGGATTCATTCGCACGCCGGCTCATTACGGGCTGACACCGGCCGAATACCAGCGCCATGAATATGCCCAGCGCGACAAGAGCTGGACGGCGGCGGGCATCGACATCGATGCGCTGATCGAGCAGATCAGCGCTTATGACCGCTACGTCGGCGCTTCGCTACGGCTCATCCGAGCGATGGGGCTGCGACGCAAAGAGTCGGTGATGTTCCGGCCCAACCAATGCGTGATCCCCTTCGAGGCAACGGGGCTACCGCTCGGCCAGCGACAAGCGGATCGCTACGTGCGAATCAAGGAAGGCGCGAAGGGAGGAAGGCTGCGCTTCGTGCCACTGGATTCTGAGCAACGCATTGCTGCTTTGGCGTTCGCCCAGGCAGTCGTTCAGGAAGATGACGCGCACCTGGGCGATCCGCGCCACAGTCTGAAACACAACCTGCGACGTTTCGACTACGTGATGGCCCGCTTTGGCATCACGGCAGAGGGATTGGGGGCCACGGCGCACGGATTGCGCCACGAAGCGATGATCGACCACTACACCGACAAGGCCGGCGTCGCGCCGCCAGTGCGAGGCGGCGGCGATGTGCCTGCCGACGTGGATGCTACGGCAAGACTCTCCGCCGCCCGTCTCGCAGGGCATAACCGGACAAGAGCTTCCGGCGCCTACCTTGGCGGTTTACTTGATCGACAAGCGGCGCTGAGGGCACAGCAACAAGGCAATGCGCCGGGCGCATCCGATGATGAAGGCTTACCCAAGGAGCGTTGAGCCTGGGCCTGCATCCGGCCTACTCAAGAAAGGAGCGGGGGCTTTGCAGCCCCCATTTTGCCCCGTCGATCACGGTCGTATTCCCGTGCGGCCTCGAAGTCCCTCGCGGTAGAGCACCGCGCCGATGTGGCAGAGAAGCGCTTGATCATCCTCGGAAAGTTCGAGACCATCCATCCAGGTGGCAAGTTGCACGATGGCCTCGTCGATGGCTTCAACGCTGCCGCTGATGTCCAGCAGTTCGGCATGGGCCTCGAACTGCTTGATGATGGGGTGATCCATGATCCGGCCTCCGCTTTCGAGGGAATGGGCATCATCATAGACCCATCGCACAGAATGCCGCACACCCGATTCACCTTTACACCGACCGCCTTGTCCCATGCCGTCAGCCGGCGGGCGTTACGTCGAAATCCTCGTCCGGGTAGATGACGCAGGCGTCCGGTTTGCAAGGCGCTCCGGCCAGTTCCTCTTCCGTCACGCTGTAGCGCGATAGCGCCGTGCAACGGGCGAGCGATTCGCTCGATTCCGCGACTTGCCCCAGGCGCAACGCCGACCCTCGCGCATCACGCGGACATTCCATGTTCTGTGTGCCATGTCTCCCTTCCGCTCAGGCTACTTCCGCCAACGTTTCATCCTCGTCTTGGCGCTCATCGGCCATGACGCAACCGAAACGCGCCCAGGTCTTCGGACCAACCTCGATGGGGCCGGTCCGTTTCGAGTCGAGATTGACTACCACGCCATGCTGGTCGAGCCGCCCTTTGGAAAAGAGTTCATAGAGCAACTGCGCCGCGAAACGCACCGCCACGTCGTTGATGAACAGGCCTTGGGAAGCCAGTGACACCCGGACCGAACACGAAGGCCGGTTGTCGTCTGGAGCATTGGTATCCAGCAATTCGGGGAAGAGTTCGGTGACGCAGGGCAGGCGCATACTCCTCTCGCTCCTTGTCCGGTGCGGCCCCTGCCCCAATATCACCTGAGCGCTTGCCTCGGTGTTGCCGAGGTCCAGCCAGTAGCGATAGCGCCCGCCCCCGTCGAACACTGCCTCATGCAGCATTCGACGCGCGAAGCGGCTGTCCACGCAACTTACCAGGATATCGGCACTCGGCAGCGAGTAGCGGTTGGTCTCGAAGGCCTCGTAGCGAACGGGATGGGCGATCCAGTCCAGTCCGTAGAACTGGTTGAGGCGGTGAATGGTCACAATGGCCTTGTGCCGACCGATGTCGGCAGGGCTGTAGAGTTGCCGGCCCACGTTGGCCTCGCTTACCCGGTCGGCGTCGAACGCGGTGACGTGCAGGCCGTGGGGATGACCGAGCGCCTTCATGGCGATGTCGAGCCGGGCGAGGCAGGCGGCCATTTGCGCGCCGTTGCCGCCGACACCGACCAGATGGATGCTGACGCGACGGTCGAGCAGTGCGGGGTCGATCAGGTGTTCCACGGTCCGAACCTCCTTCCTTGGTAGAAACTCAGTATCCGGCGCAGCAGGCCCGGTTCAAGGTCGGGTTCCGGGTAGTGTGCCGCCGTGGTGTCAGCCTGCCACGGATGCGGCAAGGGGAGGAACCGGCCATTGACCACCAGCCGGAACAGGGCGCTGGGCTTAGGCTGATGCAGGCAACCAAGCACCCCGGCCACCTTGATGCCCTGATCATCGCGGTCGTCCTTGGCCGACCAGAATGGCAAGCCGTGGCCGTGGGTATGCAGGTCCACGGCCAGTGTCTCGTCGGCATCCATCGCTGGCATCCGGTAATCGATCTGGTGCGGCGACACATCGAGGGGTTCGCACAGCGCGAGCCGCAAGCTCCGGCTGCGCCGGGAGTAGATCAGCGCTCCGGCCACCTCGTTGGGCAAGCCCCGGCGACCGGCTTCGATGAACGCCTCGATCAGCCGGATGGGCAATACGCCGAAAGTGAAAGTCAGCCGCTCCTCGATGCCGCCGTAGGGCAGCGGGATCGGCAACGCGGGGGAGAGCCGCTGGATGCAGTCCAGCCAGTCGAGTTTGACCTGCACGAAAACGCCGTTGGCCGCGAGAATGATCCTTTGGCCGTTCACCATGTCGGGCAAGGGGCCAAAACGCGGCGCGGCGATGACCGGGCAAGCCGCCTGTAGGGCAATGTCGCGCACATCCATCATGTCCCCTCCGTGATGCCCAACAGACCACCCAGGGTCATCTTTACATCGACCAGCACCCGCTCGGGGAAACGCCGGAATCGTCCATCGAGCATCTCTCGCCAGAAGGCGTAAGCGCCGCCGCGATAGCGCACCAGTTTGCCGGGGCCGTTCGGGTGGGTGAAATAGCTGCGCAGGAAGGCATCGTTCCACGCGGCGATCTTCTCGACCGTCGTGCCCTCGGGCACCGGCGCGTTGCCCTGGCAAATGTTGCCCCGCACGTCGACGTTGAAGTAAGGCACTTGGTACAAGGCCGTGGCCGGCGTCGGGCGGCTTGCCCCCTTCACCGCCCATACCCGCCAGACACGACTGGAGGCCGCAAAAACCAGTCCCGGATGGGGTACACTCTCGCCGCGTTCGCGCCCACCAAAGGCCTCGGCGTGTTCCTCGTCGACACGGAAGGCGATGTGGCAGCGGGCTGGCGGCACCCACCAGACGATCAGGTCGCCATCCATGTAGAGCACCGTCTCCGGCAGAAATCCGCCGTGGGCAGTTCGCTTGAGCAGGGCGCGGGCGAGGTCCATCGCCGCACGGGGCGTCATCGCCTGCCCGGCACCGATGACGGCTTCGCCATCGACTTCCTCGATGTCATGCACGGTAGCCAGCGCACTACCCTGCTGGCCGTCGTAGATCAGGACCGCCCGGCGCAGATGCACGGTGCCCGCGCTCGGGGCCTGAATGGAAAACTCGGCTTGGTTCATGGTTGTTACCTCCTCCACGATCAGTTTCCCGCCGAGAGGTGATGAATCAAGCGGTCGATCCGCCGGATGGCCTCGAAGCGGCTGGCCATCGCCCGCTGCCACGCGCCGAAGGCACCGGGATCGTCCAGCGGCACCCGGACCTCGCCCATGTGCTCGCAGTATTCGCCTTGATGGGCGAGTTCAAGAAGATCGTCGTAGATGCGCGTGGTCACGTCCCCGTCGCGCCATGACAGCACGGCGCCGAAGCCGACGAATTCGCCGTCGATGTCGGGACGAAAACTATCGTCGATGTCCAGGCCGGCCAGCGCCAGCGCATCCTCGGCCACCGCCTTGGCGCCCGGATCGGACAGCCGCTTGATCGCCCGGCGCAGGAATCGGGCGCACTGCGCCAGTTCCAGCCCGCGCGGCCAGCGCCGGGTCCATGCCGGAAAGGACGCTTCCAGCGTGGCCTTGCTGACCATTTCCGTCCGCATCGCTTCGCGCTCTTCTTCATCCTCGCCACAGTGCATGTCCAGTGCGGCTTCCTCGTCTTCTTCGCCGCACCAGTAAAGATAGGTCGCCGCGTCGCAGGCAATGTCGGGCGTGAACAGCGGATAGACGAAAGCGCTCTGGCGGCACAACACATGCAGGACGACGCTCCCCAAGCCGGGCACGCGGGCACTCAGGGCCTCCAGCCCCGCCCCCACCGGCCATTCCTGCTCATGGTATTCACACCATGAGGCTTCCACCGCACCGAAGTCGAAGTCTTTCGGCGGCTGGCCGCCGTAGTAGCGGTAGTAGTCGCCATCGCGAGAGACCATATGCAGGGCAAAGCGCGGTGTCAGGCAATGCAGCGCGCCGATCTGGCGCTTGAGCCAGCCATCGAGCGCCTGCCGGCAGGCATCGAGGGAGTCGCTCCAGGTCGCTGGGATGTCGCTCTCGTCGAAGGCCTCGGCTTCAATCAAGAAGCGCGACACCGTGGCATTGGCCGCCAGCAGCGGCCCCGGCGCGATGGTGCGCGGTACCTGCGGATTGATACGGGGCAGGGCCAAGGCCATCATGGTAGCGGGGCCAACATGTCGCTGGTCGGCAGGACGCGGGCTGTATGGCGTTCCGTCGCATCGCGCCGGGTGCGCAACACGAAGGCACCCCAAGCGCTGCCGCATGCCTGCGTGCCGCGCCGGGTCAGTGCTTTGGCGAGTTTGCCGGTGATATCCGAGCGCCCCTCGGATTCAACCGTCACAGCAGCCATGAGGGTGGTCAGCCGCTCCCCTTCATCGCCACTCCCACCCTTGGTTCCGACCGCCTTGCGGAAGGTATATTCCTGCACGCCGTCCCGGACCTCACCTGCCTCGATCTCGGCGCTGATGAGTTCGGGGTATTGGGTGCTGTAGAGATCGCGGACCTCCTTCGGTTCCATACCCGGCACGTCGGGCAACTGCATGCCGTTGTAGCGGAAGACCCGCCGGATTTCGTTGATTGCAATGCTCATCGTTGGACTCCTGTCGTCTGGACGGCCTCCCGAAGGGAAGGCCCTTGCCATCAGTCTCTCGCCGCCCTGCCCGCTTTCAAGGCCGGAACTCAGCCGAACAGGTCGTAGTGATCGCCACTGGCAGCGGTCACAGAGGCCTGTGGTAGCGCATTGCCACCCTCTTCGGCATCGCCCAAGTCAGCGGTCGTGTCGGATTGTTCCTTGACCGGGGCTTTCGTCGTGGCCGGTGCGGGGGCGGGCTTGACCGCCTTGGTCATCGCCTCGCCCGCCTTCTTCGCCGATGCCACCTTGGCTGCTTGCAGCACTTCCTGCGTAGCTTCGGCCTGCTCGGCGAGGCTCTGGCGGACTTCCCGGTAGCCCTTCAATACATCCACGAAACCGGCGTCGAATTCGGCGGGCGTCGCCGTCAGGCTCAGGGCCTTGGTCAGTGCCGCTTCGTCCACATCCTTCTTCGGCTTGGGAATCACGTTGATCGTCATCCGCCCGGTTTTTTCGTCGGCACTGAGCACCATCGTCAAGGTGGCGCTGGTCGCCAAAGCAAACAGTTCTTCGAACATCGTCATGTCACGCTCCTTCAAAAAAGAAATGCCTTCGAGACCATGCTACGAAGGCATTGGGGGTTTTCCAGTGGCTGCGGTGCTCAGGCAGCGAGGGCTTCTTCTTCGGCTGTTTCGACCGGCGCAACGGGGAGTTCGTCGCCTGTCAGACCGATGGATGCTGCGGAAACGGTGCGGCGCGGGTACTGCATGACGACGGGCACGGTGCCCTCGTAGACAAAGGCCGGCACTGCCAGTAGCGATTTGATGAAGTCACCCTTCTTCTTCGCCCGCGCCAGCTTGAAAGCCGCCCCCATCTTCGCTTTCAGGCCGATCTCTTCCGACAGGGATTCCAACTCGCTCATGGTGAACAGTTCGAGGAACTCTGTGCTCCATTTGAAGTGGCGCCCCTCGTCGACCTCGAGATAGTTGAGCAAGGCTTCCAGATCGCGCAAACCGACGCCGAAAGCCGCCGAGGCGGTAACCGCCAGCATCAATTGCTCCAGATGCTGCGCGTCGATGGCATCAGCCTCGGGCAGCGCCACCGCGAAATCGAGGCGCTCAAGCACGCACGGCCCCGCGATCCGCTTGGCCGCTGCTCCAAATTCGATGCTACGGACATCGCCGGCATGGCCGCAGCGGGCCAGCGCGATCATCACGCGTCGGTTGCGCTCGGGCTTGGCCATCAACTCCTTTGCCGCCCACTTACGCCACTCAGTCACCCGGAAGTCTTTCACCCGCTGCGGAGTCTGGTTCGAGGGCCGGGCAACGGTCACGTCGGGCTGGTCACGCTTGGCCAGGGTCTTGGCGGTTTTCGGGGGAAGCGGTGGCTCATTCTCGCGCTGCGCCTTGCGCCAAGCAGCAACCTTCTGAGTATTGCAGGCGGCGTCGAAGCATTGCGAGAGCGTCACATCGCCGTAGCTACCGGGCAGCGCCGACACCGCGCAACCAAACGAGGCGCAGCCTTGACAGGCGGCATACTGCGCGGCCCCAACGCCCAACTCACCTTCCGCCGCGATTGGAAGGTAGGCGCTGCCATCGCTCAATTTCACGATCTGCACCAACGGATACTGGTCGCGCAAGCCATGGGCCTTGGCCACGACGGCTTGCAGGGTCAATTCGTCGAAATGGGTAGGATGCTGGCAGTAGCCCTCGCCGAGGGATTCGTCGAATAGGCCCGCCTGCCGGGCGGAATTATGCGGGCAGGCCGAGCACTGCGCGGTGTCGAAGATGGCGGCGGCCAGTTGGCGGGCGAAGCGTCCCAACTGTTCTTTCAGCACACCTACCGGCACCTTGTGTGCAAGCACGCCGGTCAGCACGCTGCTCTGCTTGTCGGGAGGAATGCCGGCCAGCAGTTCGGCGTGACCGAGTTGAATCTGGCGGCGCGTGAGCGCGGCCAGGACGGCAGGCGTGCAGGACAGGAGCGCCAACCGCCGCTCCAAGAGTTCCGGCTTCCAGCCGAGGCTCGCCGCCGCCTCTTCCTTGTCGCCCTTGTGGCGCAGCAACTGGCGCTTGGCGGCCTGCGCTTCCTCGGCATGGGACATGGGGGCGCGGTGGTGGTTCTCGATGACGGCGATGGCCTCGGCCTCCTCGTCGTTCAAGGCTTCGATGACCACCGGCATGCCGTAGTCGTTGCCGAAGACGTTCTTCGCGGCTCGCCAGCGGCGCTCGCCGGCCACGATCTCGTAGAGGTCGGAGCCGGGGATGGGACGGACGAGGATGGGCTGGACGACGCGACCGGCGGCGCGCAGACCCGCCTCGAGGTCGGCCATTTCCACCGGATCGAAGTATTCGCGGGGGTTCTTGCCTTGTACGATGCGATTGATCGGCAAGGTGGGAGTGGCGGGTGTTTCCATAAAGGTCTCCTGCTGTTGGATACCTTCATGCTCTCGTAAGATGGACGGCCTTCAAGGGCATGCCCGGACCGGAAAACGCTCACTACCCGCTCGGGCCACCCGTCAAGTCTGGGCTGGGTTGCCTGCGCCCTTCGCCAGTTCGACCAGGTCTTCCGCAGCCTGCTTGCCCCACCGCAGGCAATGCGCCAGCGAGCTTTCTTCGTGGTGCACGCCGTTCAGTTCGCACTGCTTGCCGCT
>SSSX01000505.1 GCA_015657735.1 Zoogloeaceae bacterium | reverse complement strand
CGATCAGCTGGTCGGCCAGCGTCTGCATCGCCTCGCGGCTCGACCACGCCACGTGAGGCGTCAGGATGAAGTTGCCGGCCTCCAGCAGGTCGGGCGCCAGCAGCGGGTTGTCCACCGGCGGTTCCTCGGTCAGCACGTCGAAGCCGGCGCCGGCGATGCGCCGCGCGCGCAGCGCGTCGGCCAGCGCCTGCTCATCGACGAGGCCGCCGCGGGCGGTGTTGATGAGCAGCGCGGTCGGCTTCATCGCCGCCAGCTCGGCGGCGCCGATCAGGTGGCGGGTGGCGTCGTTGAGCGGGCAGTGCAGACTGATCGCGTCGGCCTCGCGGATCAGGCGTTCGAAGGGCAGGTAGCCGTCGCGGCAGATCGCGGCGTCCTTGTGCTCGCCGAACACCACCCGCATGCCGAAGGCGGCGCCAATGCGCGCCACGCCCTGACCGAGCGTGCCGCCGCCGAGGATGCCGAGGGTCTGGCCGGCCAGATCGCGGATCGGGTAGTCGAAGTAGCAGAACTGCTCGCTCTTCTGCCAGCGCCCGGCGGCCACCGAGCGGTGGAACGGACCGATCTGCCGGGCCAGCGCCAGCAGCAGCGCGAAGACGTGTTCGGGCACCGTCTCGCCGGCATAGCCGCGCACGTTGGAAACGACAATCCCGCGCGCCCGACAGGCGTCGAGATCGACGTTGTTGTAGCCGGTGGCGGCGATGGCGATCATCTGCAGCCGGGGCAGCGCTGCGATGAGGTCGGCAGACAGCCGGCGCTTGTTGATCACCGCGATGGTGGCGTCGGCGAGGCGTTCGGCGACCTGCTGTTGCGTGGTGGCGTCGTGGCTGGTCCAGCGATGCGGGAAGGCGGGCGCGCGCAGCGTCGCGACCAGCGCGCCGGCTTCGAGGGAAACGATGTGATGCATGAGGGGCCTCGGACTGTTCGGGGGGCGGGAGATGCCGGAGCGGCAGCTTAACAATAGGCGATGTCCCGGTTCGCTGTGGAAACGCGCTCAATCGGTGCTGCGCTGTAGGGGCGAACTTGTTCGCCCGCCGGGGAAGAAGCAGGGACCGACCCTGATTTGGCCGGCGCTTGGGCGAATGAATTCGCCCCTACGGCGGATGCCTGCGATGCGGCTTGAACGCGTGGTTCAGAAGACGTCACAGCCAACGGGGACAGAGCCTGACAATATCCCTCCCCGCGCGGCCGTGACGGCGGCCTCGGCGACATGGGCCGGCGTGCCGCCGGGGCGTCGGTGCGTGGCAGGCCGGACGCCTGCCGGCCGTCAGAACTCGAGCCCGGCCTGGGCGGCGATGCCGGCCTTGAAGGCGTGCTTGGTGGCGCCCATGTCGGTGACGGTGTCGGCGGCGGCGACGAGGGCGTCGGGGGCGCCGCGGCCGGTGACGATCACGTGTTGCATGAGCGGGCGGGCCTGCAGGTCGGCGATCACTTCGGCGACGTCGAGGTAGCCGTACTTGAGCACGATGTTCAGTTCGTCGAGGATCACCAGCGCCACGGCCGGGTCGCGCAGCAGGGCGCGGGCCTGTTCCCAGCCGGCGCGGGCGCTGGCGATGTCGGCGCTGCGGTTCTGGGTGTCCCAGGTGAAGCCGTCGCCCATCACGTGCCAGCTGACGTCGGAGTGGCGTCGGAAGAAGGCTTCCTCGCCGGTGTCGGAGCGGCCCTTGACGAACTGCACGACGCCGGCCTTGAGGCCGTGGCCGAGGGCGCGGGCCAGCACGCCGAAGGCGGCACTCGATTTGCCCTTGCCGTTACCGGTATTCACCAGCAGCACGCCGCGGCGTTCGGTGGCGGCGGCGACGGCGGCGTCGACGACGGCCTTCTTGCGTTCCATGCGCGCCTTGTGACGGGCATCGCGGTCGGGATCGGGGGTGTGGGGAGTGGTCATGGTGGCTCCGGAGCGGTGCTTGTATGGCAATGGAAATGGATCGGGGCGCGCTGTGGGTGGCACGGCCGTGCGGCGCGTGGCGAGTGGCTGGCCGGCGCGGACGTCTGCCACGGCGGCGCGGGCCGCTTACGCCGGCACGAACAGCGTCGCGTCGCCGTCCGCCACGGCGCGCAGCGGGTGGCCGAAGGCGGCGGACAGGCGCGGGACGGTGAGCACCTGACGGGCCGGGCCGCTGACGTGGCCGCCTTCGCCGTCGAGCAGCAGCACGTGGCTGGCGTAGCGCGCGGCGAGGTTGATGTCGTGGAGCACCATCGTCACGCCGGCGCCCGCGGCGGCGAGGGCCTGGAAGTGGTCGAGCACGGCCACCTGATGATGCAGGTCGAGGTGGGCGAGGGGTTCGTCGAGGAGGTACAGGCGCGGCTGCTGGACGAGCAGCGCGGCAATCGCGAGGCGCTGGCGTTCGCCGCCCGAGAGGGTCGGCACCTGACGCCCGGCAAAGCCGGCGAGGCCCATCGCGTCGAGTGCGGCCAGCGCGATGGCTTCGTCTTCGGGGCCTTCCCAGTCCCAGCGGCCGAGGTAGGGGTGGCGACCGACGAGCGCCGTCTCGAGCACGGTGGCGCTGAAGAAATCGGGCTGGCTCTGGGCCAGCAGGCCGCGCAGGCAGGCTTCGTGGCCGCGCGGCCAGCTGGCGTAGGGCTGGCCGGCCAGCAGCACGTCGCCGCCGGTCGCATCGCGCAGGCCGGCCAGGGTGTGCAGCAGGGTGCTCTTGCCGGCGCCGTTGCGGCCGAGGATCACCAGCGTGTCGCCGGCCTGCAGTGTGAAGTCGAGCTGGCGGCATACCTGGCGGTGGCCGATCTCGACGGCGAGCCGTTCGGCGGCCAGCAGGGGCGGGCGGGCGTCCATCTTCATCGCGGGTGGCGCGCCAGCAGGAACAGGAACACCGGCACGCCGATCAGCGCGGTGAGCACGCCGACCGGCAGCTGGATCGGCGCGACGACGGTGCGTGCGGCGGTGTCGGCGGCGGTCAGCAGCACGCCGCCGGCCAGCGCCGCGGCGGGCAGCAGCAGGCGCTGGTCGTTGCCGATGGCGAGGCGCACGAGATGCGGCACGATCAGCCCGACGAAGCCGACCGAGCCGACCGTGGTGACGGCCACCGCGGTGAGCAGCGCGCCGAGCCCATAGACCAGCCCGCGCAGGCGCCCGACCCGCACGCCGAGCGCGCGGGCGGTGATCTCGCCGCGCGCCAGCAGGTTGAGTTCGCGCGCGAAGGGCAGCGCGGCGACGAGGCCGGCGGCCAGCAGCAGCAGCGCCGGCCACGGCTGGCTGACGCTGCTGGCGTCGCCCATCAGCCAGAACAGCATGCCCTTGACGCGACCTTCGGGCGCCAGGCTGAGCATCAGCGCCACCGCAGCGCCGCAGCCGGCGGCGACGATGACGCCGGTGAGGAGCAGGCGGGTCTGGGTCCATGAACCGTCGCCGCGGGCCAGGCCGAACACCAGCAGCGTGGCGCCGAGGGCGCCGGCGAAGGCGCCGGCGTCGATCCAGCCGGAGGTGGCGCCGGTGACGATCGCCGCCAGCGCGCCGACCGCCGCGCCGCCGGAAATCCCCAGCACGTAGGGGTCGGCCAGCGGGTTGCGCAGCAGCACCTGCATCAGCGCGCCGGCCAGCGCCAGCAGGCCGCCGCAGGCGAAGGCGGCGACCGCGCGGGGCAGACGCAGGCTGCGCACGATGTCGGTTTCCATGCTGCCGCCGGCGCCGCCGAGTGCCGCCAGCAGGTCGGCGGCGGAAACCGGCAGCGCCCCGGCGGACAGCGACCACACGAAGGCGGCCAGCGCGGCCAGCAGCAGCCCGGCGATGACGAGAAGGCCGCGACGCCGGCCGCGCCGGTGGACGGCCGCCGGGGCGGCCGGCGCCGCGGCGGACGCCGGCCCGTGGTGGGCGCGCGAGGCGATACGGGTGTCGTCGGTCATCTGCGAATCGTAGCGGATACGCGCCCGGCCGGCGTCAGCGCGAGGTGTAGCGCACGCCGACGAAGACGTTGGCGCCGAGCGTGTTGTAGCCGCGGACCAGGTCGTAGTCCTTGTCGAGGACGTTGTTGGCGCGGGCTTCGAGGCGCCAGTTGCGATCGACCTGATAGTGGGCGAACAGGTTGACGAGGCCGTAGCCGCCGAGCTTCTGGGTGTTGAGGGCGTCGCTGTAGCGCTTGCCGGTGGCGAACACTTCGCTGCCGACGGTGAGCGCGCCGAAGCTGCGCGTCAGGCTGGCCCGGCCGGCCTCGCGGGAACGCCGGGCAAGCTGGCGGCCGGTGCTTTCGTCGCGGGGGTCGAGGAGATCCACGCTGGCGGTCAGCTCCCAGGCGCCGAGCAGCGCGCCGTAGCCCAGCTCCCAGCCGGTGATGCGCGCCTCGCCGGTCTGCAGCGGCACGTAGGCGTAGGTCGGCGGCAGCGCGGCCCATTCGATCAGGTTCTCGATGCGGTTGTCGAAGTAGGCCACCGAGGCCCGGGTGCCGGCGGCGTCGTAGCGCAGCGCGACTTCGCGGTTGTGGCCCTGCTCGGCCTTCAGGCTGGCGTCGCCGTGGTTGCCGGCGCTGTCGATGTAGTAGAGATCGTTGAGGGTCGGCGCCTTGAACGAGGTGCCGATGGAGGCGTTGGCGCGCAGCGCCGGGGTGATG
>SSSX01000504.1 GCA_015657735.1 Zoogloeaceae bacterium | reverse complement strand
GGCATGCCCGAGCTGCACAAGCTGACGCCGGCCCTCGGCGTGCTGCAGGACGAAGGCTTCAAGGTCGCGCTGGTCACCGACGGCCGCATGTCCGGCGCCTCCGGCAAGGTGCCGGCGGCCATCCACGTGACGCCCGAATGCGTCGCCGGCGGGCCCCTCGCCCGCGTGCGCGACGGCGACCTGCTCCGCCTCGACGCCGACACCGGGGTGCTGGCGGCCCTCGTCGCCCCCCTCGAATGGGAGGCCCGCGCCGGCGCCGCCGCCGACCTGTCGGCCAACCGCCACGGCATCGGCCGCGACCTGTTCGTGAATGCCCGCGCCTACGCCGCCGGCGCCGAACAGGGCGGCATCACCTTCGCCCCCTACCCCACCCCCGCCGCCTGAGCCGGCCACGCCACGAGAAAACCATCATGCAGACCCGTGAAATCCTTGCTGCCAGCCCCGTCATGCCGGTCATCGTGATCGACGAGCCGGCCTCCGCCGTCCCCCTCGCCCGCGCCCTCGTCGCCGGCGGCATCCGGGTGCTCGAAGTCACGCTGCGCACCGCCGCCGCGCTCGACGCCATCCGCGCCATCGTCGCCGAGGTGCCCGACGCCCTGGTCGGCGTCGGCACCATCGTCAGCCCCGCCGATCTCGACGCCGCCCGCGCCGCCGGCGCCCGCTTCGGCGTCAGCCCCGGCGCCAACGCCGAGCTGCTGGCCGCCGCGCGGGACAGCGGCCTGCCCTTCCTGCCCGGCGTGATGACGCCGTCCGACGTCGTTGCCGCGGTCGCCGCCGGCTTCGACACTCTCAAGCTGTTCCCGGCCAAACAGGCCGGCGGCGTCGGCATGCTCAAGGCCCTCGGCGGCCCCTTCCCGCAGCTGCGCTTCTGCCCCACCGGCGGCATCGACCTGGCCAGCGCGCCGGAATTCCTGGCCTTGCCCAACGTGGCCTGCGTCGGCGGCTCGTGGCTGACCCCCGCCGACAAGGTCAAGGCCGGCGACTGGGCGGCGATCACCCGCCTCGCCGCCGACGCCGCCGCGCTGCGGCGCCCGGCCGACGCCGCCTGACGCCACCGCCATGGCGCGCTACCGCATCGCCGACGACCACTTCGACGGCCTGCCCACGGTGGTCCTGCACGACAGCCACAGCGGCGCCCGCGCGGTGCTGTGCGCCACCGGCGCCACGCTGCTGAGCTGGCAGCAGGCCACCGCCGACGGCCCGCTCGAACTGATCGACGGCTATGCCAGCGCCGCCGAGCTGCTGAGCCAGGCCGGCGTGCGCAGCGGCATCATGGCCCCGTTCAGCAACCGCGTGGCCGCCGCCCGCTACCGCTTCGACGGCGTCCTCCACGATCTGCAGCCCGGCGTGGCGGAGGCCGAACGGCTGATCTACCACGGCTTCCTGCGCGGCCTCGAACTCCCCGTCGTCGCCACCCGGGCCGACGACGCGGCGGCCAGCGTGACGTTGGCGTGCACCGCGATCCGCCCCGGCGCCTTCGCCGGCTACCCCTTCGCCGTCGACCTGCGCATCGGCTTCACGCTGTCCGGCCAGGGCCTCGCGCTCGAACTCGACGCCCACAACGTCGGCGACACGGCGGCCCCCTACAGCTGCGGCTGGCATCCCTACTTCCGCCTCGGCGACGCCGGCATCGCCGAGCTCGAACTTCACCTGCCGGCCCGCCACGGCATCGCCACCGACGCCGCGCTGATCCCGCTGGCAGGCGACGCCGCCTGCCAGCCCCTGGACTCGCTGCCGGCCCTCGACTTCCGCCTGGCGCGGCCGATCGGCGACGCCGTCATCGACGGCTGCATTGCCGATCCCGTCGCCGACGCCGACGGCACCGTCCACACCCGCCTGCGCGACCCGGCCAGCGGCCGCGCGGTGGACGTCTGGCAGCACGGCGGACTGGTGCATCTCTTCACCGGCGACACCCTGACCCGCGACGCCCGCCGCTCGGTGGCCATCGAACCGGTGTCGGCAATGACCGACGCCTTCAACCGCCCCGACTGCGCCGCGGCGATCCGCCTGCCGCCCGGCGGGCGCCACCGCTTCCGCTGCGGCGCCCGCTTCGCGCAGCGCTGAAACGCACACCACACCAATAAATACCAGGAGACCCGCGTGACCCACCGCAACACCAAGATCATCGCCACCCTCGGCCCGGCCAGCGCCGACGAGGCGAGCATCCGCGCCCTCGCCGACGCCGGCGCCGACGTGTTCCGCCTCAACTTCAGCCACGGCAGCCACGACAACCACCGCGCCGTGCACGCCGCGATCCGCCGCGTCGAAGCCGCCCTCGGCCGCCCGCTCGGCATCCTGATGGATCTGCAGGGCCCCAAGCTGCGCCTCGGCACCTTCGCCGACGGCAAGCCGCGCCTGACCCGCGGCGCGCGCATCCAGTTCGACCTCGACAGCACGCCGGGCGACGCTCGCCGGGTGTGCATTCCCCACCCGGAAATCATCGCCGCCGTGCGCCCCGGCGACACCCTGCTGATCGACGACGGCAAGATGCGCTTTTGCGTCATCGAGAAAACCGGCGACGTGGTCACCGCCGAAGCCCTCACCGACGGCCTGCTGTCCGACCGCAAGGGCGTCAACGTGCCGTCGGTGGCGCTGCCGCTGTCGGCGATGACCGCCAAGGACCGCGCCGATCTGGCCTTCGGCCTCGAACTGGGGGTCGACTGGGTGGCGCTGTCCTTCGTGCAGCGCCCCGAGGATCTCTTCGAGGCCCGCGCCATCATCGGCGAGCGCGCCTGGCTGATGGCCAAGATCGAGAAACCCGCCGCGCTGGCCGAGCTGGACGCCATCATCGCCGCCGCCGACGGTGTGATGGTGGCGCGCGGCGATCTGGGCGTGGAACTGCCGCCCGAGGAAGTGCCCGGCCTGCAGAAGCGCATCGTGCGGCGCTGCCGCGAAGCCGGCAAGCCGGTGGTGGTGGCGACGCAGATGCTCGAATCGATGATCGAGGCCCCCGCGCCGACCCGCGCCGAAGCCTCCGACGTGGCCACCGCCGTCTATGACGGGGTGGACTGCGTGATGCTGTCGGCCGAATCGGCCTCCGGCAAATACCCGCGCGAAGCCGTCGAGATGATGACCCGCATCATCGCCTGCACCGAGTCCGATCCGCTGCAGCGCCAGCTGATGGACGCCGTGCATGGCCGCCTGGAGCTCAGCAGCACCGACGCCATCGGCGCCGCGATGCGCACCGTGGCCGGCGTGCTGCCGCTCGGCGCGACGGTGGCCTACACCGCCTCCGGCGCCACCACCCTGCGCCTCGCCAATCAGCGCCCGCGCGCGCCGATCCTGTCGCTGACGCCCGACCTGCGCGTGGCGCGCCGCCTGGCGCTGGTGTGGGGGGTGCGCTCGCGTCTGTCCCGCCGCGTCGCGCCGACCACCACCGACCACGACGCCGCGATGCTCGCCGAAGCCGCCGAAGCCTGCCGCGACGAAGGCCTCACCCAGCCCAGCGACGCCTTCGTGCTGGCCGCCGGCGTGCCCTTCGGCACCCCCGGCAGCACCAACCTGCTGCGCGTGGTGCTGCCCGGCAGCGCCGCACAAACCTCATCCCTATAAAACGACAGCCCACCAAAGGACACGACCATGACCCACACCGACGCCCGCGGCAATCTCAAGGAAAGCCTGCTCGCCCTGTTCCCCGAGGAACACCAGATCGCCGAGGACTGCCGCATCCTGTCCCCGCTGCACCAGCGCAGCATCCTGCTCGACGGCGAGATGCACGTCTGGAAGGGCGAGACCCGCCCGGTGCATTCGCCGATGTGCGTGCGCGGCGCCGACGGCAGCCTGACCCACGTCGAGCTGGGCAGCTACCCGCTGACCGGCACCGCCGAGGCCGACGCCGCGCTGGCCGCCGCCGAGCGCGCCTACGACCACGGCCGCGGCGAGTGGCCGACCATGTCGGTGGCCGAGCGCATCGCCTGCGTGCAGAACTTCACCAACCAGATCATCGCCCGCCGCCGCGAGATCGTTAACCTGATCATGTGGGAGATCGGCAAGAGCCTGGCCGATTCCGAGAAGGAATTCGACCGCACCATCGACTACATCAAGGCCACCATCGCCGAGCTCAAGCAGCTCGACAACGGCAACTCGCGCTTCCAGATCGTGGACGGCACCATCGCCCAGATCCGCCGCTCGCCGCTGGGCATCGTGATGTGTATGGGCCCCTACAACTACCCGATGAACGAGACCTTCACCACCCTGATCCCGGCGCTGATCATGGGCAACGTGGTGGTCTTCAAGCCGCCGCGCTTCGGCGTGCTGCTCTACTACCCGATGCTGGAAGCGTTCCGCAGCGCCTTCCCGCGCGGCGTCATCAACATCGTGTATGGCCAGGGCAATGTGGTAGTGCCGCACGTGATGGCTTCCGGCAAGGTCAACGTGCTGGCCCTGATCGGCACCAGCAAGGTCGCCGACCAGCTCAAGAAGGCCCACCCCAAGTCCAACCGCCTGCGCGCCGTGCTCGGTCTGGAGGCCAAGAACGCCGCCATCATCCTGCCCGACGCCGACGTCGAACTGACCGTCAAGGAGTGCATCGCCGGCACCCTGTCGTTCAACGGCCAGCGCTGCACCGCGATCAAGATGATCCTGGTGCACCAGGCCATCGCCGAGCGCTTCCTGCGCCGCTTCTGCGAGGAGATCGGCAAGCTCAAGATCGGCATGCCGTGGGAGAAGGGCGTCACCCTCACCCCGCTGCCCGAGATGAACAAGGTCGCCTACATGAACGACTGCATCGCCGACGCCGTCGGCCAGGGCGCCCGCGTGCTCAACGAAGGCGGCGGCACCTCGGTGGAGACGCTGTTCTACCCGGCGGTGGTGTACCCGGTGAAGGACGGCATGAAGCTGTACCGCGAAGAACAGTTCGGCCCGCTGATCCCGGTGGCGCCCTTCGAGGACATCGAGACCGCGCTCGAATACGTGATCAGTTCCGACCACGGCCAGCAGGTGTCGATCTTCGGCACCGACCCGGAGCAGATCGCCAGCCTCGTCGACCCGCTGGTGAACCAGGTGTGCCGCGTCAACATCAACTGCCAGTGCCAGCGC
>SSSX01000503.1 GCA_015657735.1 Zoogloeaceae bacterium | reverse complement strand
GATGGTGGCGACGAGGGTGAGCGGAACGCCCACATAGCCGAGCGCAACCAGCTCGCCACCCCACAGGGCGCCGAGATCGGAGAGCACCACGCCGCCCCAGTAGATCATCGCCAGCCCCACCGCGGCCTGGATGACAAAACGAATCTTGAAGTTGAGGTGGAGGATGTCATCCGCAAAGCCGGTTGCGAACATGACGAGCACCCCGAAGACCATGGCGTGCAAACCCTGGCCGAACTGCGGGAAGAACTGGCTGACGACACACGCGCCGATCAGCATTGCAAACAGCACGCCAACGCCGCCGACGAAGGGGGTGACGGTATCGTGCGCCTTGTGGCCACCCGGCTTGTCGACGACACCGAGGCGATGCGACAACACGATGCCGTAGTGGATCGCCATCGCCGACACGACAAACCCCAACAGGAACAGCGCCAGCGAAAACATTCCCCCAACCCCTGAGACACCCCGGACTTAACAGGCCGGCAGCATCTTCGACAATTAACCGATCACCCGGGATCCGGATGGTTCACAAGGCACGCCGGCCAACAACCCATTCCGCATCACCTGCTCAACGACAAATGAATCAGGCATTCGTCGTCACCAGGGCCACTAAAGCCCATATGGCATTTTACAAAATATTGCACATGCGTAGCGGCGAAGGAGCCGCGCCCGTGACCAAAATCACGCTGCAACAAGCCCGAGGAAATCATCGACCTGCAGACCGCCGTTACAAGAACCGCGCTTTGCAACGGCAAAAATCAAACAAAAAGGCCGCAGGAAGGAGCGGCCTTTTTGTATCAGCTATGCGCGACGGGAGTCCGCCACACGGCTACATCATCAGACGCTACGACGACGACGCAGCGCAGCGCCGAGGACACCGACACCAAGCAGCGCGAGGGTGCTGGGCTCAGGAACGGTCAGCGAAACCTCGTAGTTGCCGGCGTAGGAAACGCCATCGATGGCATGGACGCCGGACGGCGTGGCGTTGAAGCCGTAGAGGTAGCTGGTGTTGCCGTTGTAGGTGACCTTCACGACTTCGCTGGCCTGATTGAGGCCGGTGAGGACAGGAGCACCAGGAACGCCGGCAACCAGAGCGTTCAGGAAGTTGGTGGCATCGTACAGACCGCCCAGACCCACCTTCAGCGACGCGCCACCGGCCGGATCCTTCTGGTAGTAGGCGTAGGAGATGTTGGGATCGCTGACCAGCTGCCACGGCGACTTGCCGGCCAGAGCGGCGTTCGGAGCGTAGAAGCCGGCAATGGCGGCGCTCAGCAGACTGCCGGGAACCGAGCCTCCGAGGGCAGCAGCGTAAGCAGCCGAGATGTAGGACTTGGTCAGAGAATCGTTGTTGGCTTGCCAGTCGGCCAGCGTGAGGCTGTCGAAGCTGACGGCGATGCCGTTCACGGTGCCGCTCAGCGTGGACACCGGGCCGCCGAACTTGCTCAGCTCGATGTTGCCACCGGGAGCGGCAGCATTGCCGGCCAGCAGGCTATCCAGCGTGGCGGCCGGATTCGGGGTCAGAACGCCAGGAGCGGTCTCGTCCCACTTGATGACCGAGCCGGAAGTGGACAGATTGATGACCGGGTTGATGCTGGCGTAAGCGCCGGTGGAAACAGCGCCGAGGGCCAGCAGCACAGCTGCGCCGAGCTTGGAAAATTTCGTCATAACGGACTCCTGAATTTTTGAAAACATTGCTGCATGACCAGATACATTCGCACCCGACCGAACTTCCGCAACCTGCTCATACTGAGCAGACACCTTAGCCGAATACTCAGGCTCGAAGTAGAGCAATAATCAGGCCAGAAAAATAAAATCGCTAAAAATCAGACGACTAAAACCCGAGCCCGGCAAGTTTCTAAACTAGTGTAAAAAAACTCGACAAGCCTGACGAAACAAG
>SSSX01000502.1 GCA_015657735.1 Zoogloeaceae bacterium | reverse complement strand
GGGCGGTTCTTTAAAATAAGATCGCATAAGAATTTGCTGAACAGCTCAGCAAAATAGTAGCTAACTATAGTAAATGTGTTTACTTTCCAACGCCCTAGAAAATACAAATAAATATTTATCTTGAAATTCAAGACTCGCACCAGAATCGTGAAATCTTGAATTTCGTTAAGGGCAACCGCGCGAAAGGGAGCCGTTCCGCGCGGCCACATGGGACAAACCGGAGCGAAAGGTCTAATGTTTTACAGCGCCTGACATTGGCGATAACTGGCATGCGTCATAGCACTACGGATTTCCATAAAACCAAGGCGTGGCGTGTGTCTGGTTGATTGCCGAGTTAGGTTCCTCACTTATGTGCTGACCTTCTTCTTCCAACGCGGTAGCATGAAGAGCTCAAGTACCTTTTTACGATAGGCACTGAACGAGCCTTGAGGGTCGATGATTGGGTCCCAGGTGACAAGCCGATCAACCACCTTGTCGAGTTCTAACTCCTGGGAGCCGTCAACGAGAGTCCTAAGTTCGGTAACAAGCGAGATCAACGGCCTCTGTTCATACTCAGGGAACACCGGATAGATAACGTACAGGAAATTAGCAGCCTGATTAGGAGGCTTGATAAGCCACCCATAGAAGCGTGCAAAAGCACTTGGCTCGGCAAAATCCCTCTTGATCTCCTCTACTTCGCCGATACGGTACCATTGCAAGAAACGGCTGGCGATCTCTGTGTCCAGCTTCCGCACTGACGTTGCCTTAGATCGCCTTTCCGTCATCAAGGATTGAGATGTGGTGTAAAGGAAACCAAATCCTCCGAGTACGATCGAAGACAGAAGCCATATTCCGAGGCTCGTATTAAGGAAGTTCCATAGTCGTTGCCGCCGTGTGCTCGGTGTACGCAACTTAGCCAAGTCCGCACGAATCTCTTCTCGATACTTCTCTTCGGCAAGTATCCGTGCCTTTTCCGTTTCGTTGATTTCGTATGTCTGATTCGAGTCCATAAGAAAAACCTAACGTTGTGCTCAGTGGCTGCAAACTGTGATGTGAGGAACGAGCAGCGCAGTTTGCCGTCCACTGGAGCTAATTGTTAGCACCATTTGAACTTGATATTGCTGGAAGATCTAGCTCTTTAGGCTTTAAGCCAACCATGTGCAGTGCGACTTGCGCCTTTACAAGGCTGCGGACTTTTTCATCTTCAATAGAATGAATTAATCCTCTAGCCTGAGTTGCTTGATCGTCCTCTCTAAGCCATCTGATTACCCACAAATCCCAACTTATTGTTAAGATGTAATTTTTCATCGAGCGGTAGGCAGGTGGCATGAGTTGGGCACAGGCCGAGTTTCACGATTTGGAGTTGGGGGATGCACGGCGGACCCAGCGGTTGATC
>SSSX01000501.1 GCA_015657735.1 Zoogloeaceae bacterium | reverse complement strand
CCGCAACGGCCTCGACGCGCCGCTGCGCCGCGCCGCGGCCTTCGTGCGCAAGCTCGACAAGCTGCCGCTGCCGGTGCAGGACGAACCGGGCTTCCTCGTCAATGCGGTGCTCGGGCCTTACATGTACGAGGCGCTGCGCTGTGTGGACGAAGGTGTCGCGGCGGAAACCATCGACGCGGCGCTGGTCGCCTTCGGCATGCCGATGGGGCCGGTGGAACTGATGGACACCGTCGGGCTGGACATCGCGGTGGCGGCCGGCAAGACGCTGGCCGGCGCCGACGCGGTGCTGCCGCAGGCGCTCGCCGAACGCGTCGCCGCCGGCCAGCTCGGCAAGAAGAGCGGGCAGGGCTTTTACCGCTGGCTGGACGGCCGGGCGCAGAAAGCCGCCGCCGGCACGCCGCCGCCGGGCCTCGCCGCGCGCATTGTCGCGCCGCTGCTCGCCGCCGTGCAGGTCTGTGTCACCAAATCGGTGGTCGGGGATGCCGATCTGGCTGACGCCGGGGTTATATTCGGAACCGGCTTTCCGCCTTTTACCGGCGGGCCGCTCAACCATTCCCGTGCCGTCGCGCAACACGGCGGCTGATCCGATTCGAGGAGGCGTTTTCGATGAGCAATCCCCCTACCCAACTTCCGCCTGGCCGGGTGCCGGTGCTGAAGGTGATGCCGATGCCGGCCGACGTGAATCCGTCCGGCGACGTCTTCGGCGGCTGGATCATGTCGCAGGTGGACATCGCCGGCGCCGTGCCGGCCACCGCCCGGGCGCGCAGCCGCGTGGCGACCATCGCGGTGAATTCCTTCCTGTTCAAGCAGCCGGTGTCGGTGGGCGACATCCTCAGTTTCTACGCCGAGATCGTCAAGGTCGGCTCCAGCTCGATCACCGTCGATGTCGAAGTGTATGCCCAGCGTAACCCCGAAAACCCCGTCGTCGTGAAGGTCACCGAAGCCGTGCTGACCTACGTGGCGGTCGAGAAGAGCGGCCAGAAGCGCCAGATTCCGCCCGACCTCGACGTCTAGTTCCGTTTTTTCAATGTCGTGCGGCCGGAAGGCCGTGCGGTTCCGGAAGCGCCGGGGAGTCGCGCCCCCCGCAGCTTGTCGAACGAGTGCGCGCAAGAGTGAGGAGACACCATGAGAATGAATGCGATTGCCCGTCTGATGCCCCTGCTGGCCCTTGGCGTCGCCAGCGGCCAGGCCTCTGCCGCCGGCTTCCAGCTGCTCGAGCAGACCGCCAGCGGTATCGGTAATGCCTACGCCGGTTCGGCTGCGGTGGCCGAGAACGCCAGCACGATCTTCTACAACCCGGCCGGCATGACGCAGTTGCAGGAGCGTGAGGCGTCGGTGGGGCTGTCGGTCGTGCGCCCGACCTTCAAGTTCAAGAACCAGGGCTCGAGCACCGGCGTCCTCGGCACCGCCGGCAACGGCGGCGATGCCGGCAGCTGGGGCTTCCTGCCCAACGGCTATCTGTCGTGGGCCATCAACAAGGATCTTTACGTCGGCGTCGGCATCGGCGCGCCGTTCGGTCTGATGACCGAGTACGACGACCCGTGGGTCGGCGGCGCCCAGGCGATCAAGTTCGACATCAAGACCTACAACATCAACCCGAGCGTCGCCTATCGCGTCAACGACATGGTGTCGATCGGCGGTGG
>SSSX01000067.1 GCA_015657735.1 Zoogloeaceae bacterium | reverse complement strand
CTGGCGTCGCCCGAGGACGAGAGCGGCGATCTGCTCGGCGGCGGCGAAGGCGGGGAGGGCAGCGAGGCCGATCCGCTCTACGATCAGGCCGTCGAAATCGTCGTCAAGACCCGCCGCCCGTCGATCTCGCTGGTCCAGCGCCACCTGCGCATCGGCTACAACCGGGCGGCGCGCCTGATCGAACAGATGGAACGCTCCGGCCTCGTGACGCCGATGGGCAGCAACGGTAACCGGGAAGTCGTCGCCCCGGCCCGCGAAGGAGAATGATGATCCACCGATTCAAGCCGCGTGCCTGCGGGCTCGCCGGGGTGTTTGCGCTGCTGCTTGGCGCCGGCGCCGCCCACGCCGATGCGCTGGCCCAACTGAAGCAGTTCATGGACGGCACCCGCAGTGCGCGGGGTACGTTCTCCCAGCAGGTGTTTTCGAAGTCCGGCCGCAAGCCGCAGCAGGCCAGCGGCACCTTCGCCTTCTCGCGCCCGGGCAAGTTCCGCTGGATTTACGAGAAGCCCTACGCCCAGCTGCTGGTCGGCGACGGCAGCAAGCTGTGGGCTTACGACCAGGAGCTCAATCAGGTCACCACCAAAAAACTCGGCCAGGCCCTCGGCAGCACGCCGGCGGCGATCCTCGCCGGCGACAATTCGCTGGACCGCAACTTCGTGCTGAAGGACGGCGGCAGCAGCGACGGCCTCGAATGGGTCGAAGCCACGCCGAAAGCCGACGACAGCAGCTTCGAGCGCATCCGCCTGGGCTTTGCCGGCGGCCAGCTGAAGGCGATGATCCTCAACGACAACTTCGGCCAGACCACCGCGCTGCAGTTCGGCCAGATCGAGCGCAACCCGAGCCTCGACGCCGGCCAGTTCCGTTTCGTGCCGCCGAAGGGCGCCGACGTGGTCGGCGACTGACGGCCGGTTCCGCGGGATGGCCGATCTGTTCGATTCCACCGATCCGCCGCGGCTGCCGCTGGCCGAGGCGATGCGTCCGCAGACCATCGCGGCGGTCATCGGCCAGCGCCACCTGCTCGGCCCGGGCAAGCCGCTGGCGCTGGCTTTTCAGTCCGGCAAGCCTCATTCGATGATCCTGTGGGGGCCGCCGGGGGTCGGCAAGACGACCCTCGCGCGGCTGATGGCCAAGGCTTTCGACGCCGATTTCACCGCGCTGTCGGCGGT
>SSSX01000500.1 GCA_015657735.1 Zoogloeaceae bacterium | reverse complement strand
GCCGAGGGTCAGCGAATCCCGGTCGACGCGGACGATGTGATCCATCATCGGCACGATCAGGTCTTCGGCCACGTCCATCAGCTTGAACAGATCGACGCCCGTCTCGATGCCCATCCGCTCGCACACCGCGGCAAACACCTCCAGCGGCGCGTTGCCGGCACCGGCGCCCAGCCCGGCTACCGAGCCGTCGATGCGGCTGGCGCCGGAGGCGACCGCGGCAATCGAGTTGGCGATGCCCATGCCGAGGTTGTGGTGGCCGTGGAAGCCGATTTCGGTTTCCGGCTTGAGCACCTCGCGCAGCGCCACGATGCGGGCGGTGACATCCTCCGGCAGCATGTAGCCGGCCGAATCGGTGACGTAGATCGTCTGCGCGCCGTAGCTTTCCATCAGCTTGCCCTGGCGGGCGATGCCGGCCGGATCGTTGAGGTGGGCCATCATCAGGAAGCCGGTGGTGTCCATGCCCAGCTTGCGGGCGAAGGCCATGTGCTGGGGCGAGGTATCCGCCTCGGTGCAGTGGGTGGCCACGTGCACGCTGCGCGCGCCGGCATCGAAGGCGGCCTGCAGTTCGCGCATCGTGCCGAGGCCCGGCACCAGCAGGATCGACACCTTGGCCTGCTTCATCTTGGAGGCGACGGCGCTGATGTATTCCTCGTTGCTGGCCATCGCAAAGCCGTGCTGCAGCGAATTGCCGCCGAGGCCGGCGCCGTGGGTCACCTGGATGTAGGGGATGCCGGCTTCGTCGAGGGCCATGCCGACCCGGACCATCTGCTCGATGCTGATCTGTTCGCGCTTGGCGTGCATGCCGTCGCGCAGGCACATGTCGTGCAGGACGACCTTGCGGCCCTTGAGGTTGGGAGTGGTGTTCATCAGGCGGGCTCCACGGCTTTGAGTTGAATCTTTCCTTTGATGATTTCCTCGGCGAACATCTCGGCGGTGCGGGTGGCGGCGGCGGTCATGATGTCGAGGTTGCCGGCGTACTTCGGCAGGTAGTCGCCCAGCCCGGCCACTTCCATGAACACCGAAACACGGTGGCCGCGCGGCGTCTCGTCGAACACCGGGCCGTTCACCAGCCGGTAGCCCGGCACGTATGTCTGCACTTCCTTGATCATTTCGAGCACCGAGGCAGTGATGCGCGCCTCGTCCGGCCTCTCGTCGGTCACGCAGAAGATGGTGTTGCGCATGATCAGCGGCGGCTCGGCCGGGTTGATGATGGCCATCGCCTTGCCGGTGCGCGCGCCGCCGACCACCTTGATCGCGTTGGAGGTGGTGTAGGTGAACTCGTCCAGATTGGCGCGGGTGCCCGGCCCGACCGACTTCGACGCCAGGCTGGCGATGATCTCGGCGTACTCCACGCTCTGCACCCGCGACACCGCACTGACGATGGGGATCGTCGCCTGCCCGGCACAGGAGATCATGTTGACGTTCATCTGAGAGAGGAGGCCCCCACGCTCACTGCGTTCGCTGCCCCCCGAGGGGGCTGAGCTGTCTTGGGGGCGGCCCGGCGACAGCTCGCTGTCGGCGTGCTGGCGCAGGTTCACCGGCGGCACGCACAGCGGGCCGATGGCGGCCGGCGTGAGGTCGATCATCATCACGCCGAGCGCGTTGAGCTTGCGGCTGTTGTCGGCATGCACGTAGGCGCTGGTGGCGTCGAAGGCGATCTGGATGTTGTCGTCCAGCACGTGCGGCAGCAGGCCATCGACGCCTTCGGCAGTGGTCTTCAAGCCCATCTCGCGGGCGCGGGCCAGCCCTTCGGATTCGGGGTCGATGCCGACCATCCACACCGGTTCGAGCACCGGGCTGCGCTGGATCTTGTAGATCAGGTCGGTGCCGATGTTGCCCGACCCGATCAGGGCGCATCTGATCTTCTTCATGGTTCTAGCCTTTCCTGGCCGCGTCCTGCGCAGCCTGTTCGTTTCTCTCGCCGGCGGTCACGCCCGCCACCGAAAACTCCTCGGCACCGTGTTCGGTGATGAGGATGCGGATGCTCTCGAGCTTCACGCCGAGGCTCTGCTGGACGGCCAGGGCCATCGCCCCGGCGACGTCGCGCTTTTGCTCGACGGTGCGGCCCGTCATGAGGTGAATTTCGATGATCGGCATGGCCGGCTCCTAGTCGACGAAGCGCATCGAGACGCTGCCCAGTTCCTGGAAGCGGGCCGTCACGCTGTCGCCCGGTTTCACGGCGATGGCCTCGGTGATCCCGCCGCTCATCACGAAGCTGCCGGCCGGCAGGTGTTCGCCCAGCCCGGCGAGGATGTTGACCAGCATCGCGACCGCCTCGGCCGG
>SSSX01000499.1 GCA_015657735.1 Zoogloeaceae bacterium | reverse complement strand
GGGGATGAAGTCATCGACGCCTCGGTCCGCGGCAAGCTCGCGAACATGGCCGCCGCGCTAAAGAACTAGGAGCATAAGCTATGCAACTTAACCCCTCTGAAATCAGTGACCTGATCAAGAGTCGGATTCAGAACCTGCAGCTGTCCGCGAATGCCCGCACCGAGGGTACCGTGGTTTCAGTGACCGACGGTATCTGCCGTATCCACGGCCTCTCCGATGCCATGCAGGGCGAAATGCTGGAATTCCCCGGCAACGTCTTCGGCCTCGCCATGAACCTCGAGCGCGACTCCGTCGGCGCCGTGGTTCTCGGTGAGTACGAAGGTATTTCCGAAGGCGATACCGTGAAGTGCACGGGTCGCATTCTGGAAGTTCCGGTCGGCCCCGAACTGATCGGTCGCGTCGTGAACTCCCTCGGCCAGCCGATCGATGGCAAGGGTCCGATCAACGCCAAGCTGTCCGAGCCGATCGAAAAGGTCGCCCCGGGCGTCATCTGGCGGAAGTCGGTTTCCCAGCCGGTGCAGACCGGCCTGAAGTCTGTCGATTCCATGGTTCCTGTCGGTCGTGGCCAGCGCGAGCTGATCATCGGTGACCGTCAGACCGGCAAGACTGCCGTTGCGGTTGATGCGATCATCAACCAAAAGGGCGAAAACATGGTTTGTATCTACGTTGCGGTCGGTCAGAAGGCTTCGACCATTGCCAACGTGGTGCGCAAGCTCGAAGAGCATGGCGCGATGGAATACACCATCGTCGTCGCCGCTACCGCCTCCGAGTCCGCGGCGATGCAGTACATCGCTCCGTACTCCGGTTGCACGATGGGCGAGTACTTCCGCGACCGCGGTCAAGACGCCCTGATCATTTACGACGATCTGACCAAACAAGCCTGGGCCTACCGTCAGGTGTCCCTGTTGCTGCGCCGTCCGCCTGGTCGTGAAGCCTACCCCGGCGACGTGTTCTACCTGCACTCCCGTCTGCTCGAGCGTGCTGCCCGCGTCTCCGAAGAGTACGTTGAGCAATACACGAAGGGCGAAGTCAAGGGCAAGACCGGTTCGCTGACCGCGCTTCCCGTGATCGAAACCCAAGCCGGCGACGTTTCCGCGTTCGTTCCGACCAACGTGATCTCGATTACCGACGGCCAGATCTTCCTGGAAACCGACCTCTTCAACGCCGGTATCCGTCCCGCCATCAACGCCGGTATCTCGGTGTCCCGCGTCGGCGGTGCCGCCCAGACCAAGGTTATCAAGAAGCTCGGCGGTGGCGTGCGTCTTGCCCTCGCCCAGTACCGTGAGCTGGCTGCGTTCGCGCAGTTCGCTTCCGACCTGGACGAAGCTACCCGCAAGCAGCTCGAGCGCGGCCGTCTCGTTACCGAACTGATGAAGCAGCAGCAGTACGCGCCGCTCAAGGTGTCGGAAATGGCGATCACGCTGTTCGCAGTCGACAAGGGCGCTTTCGACGATGTCGATGTCAAGCGTGCGCTGGCTTGCGAAACTGCGATGCACCAGTTCGTGAAGACCAAGGCCGCCGATCTTGTCGCCAAGATC
>SSSX01000498.1 GCA_015657735.1 Zoogloeaceae bacterium | reverse complement strand
TGTCGCCGGGCCTGCGCCGCCTCCGTCCGGCCAGGGTGGCGGCGCGGCCGTGATTGCGGTATAACCCGCGCGGGTAAAGCCGGGGGGCTGACCGTTGGGTGGAGAATCTGAAATGGATGAATCGGCGCCTCAGGGCATGACCGCATGCGACGTGCTGGTGATCGGCGGCGGCCCCGCCGGTTCGACCGTCGCCCCCTTGCTGGCGGCCAAGGGCTATCGCGTGGTGCTGCTCGAAAAGGCCCGCCATCCGCGTTTCCACATCGGCGAATCGCTGCTGCCGGCCAATCTGCCGCTGCTCGAGCAACTCGGCGTCGCCGACGAGGTGCGCGCCATCGGCATGGAAAAATGGGGCGCCGAGTTCGTCTCGCCGTGGCACGCCCACCGCCAGGAGTTCCAGTTCGGCGAAGCCTGGGACAAGTCGATGCCTTACGCCTATCAGGTCAAGCGCGCCGACTTCGACCACATCCTGATCCGCAACGCGGCGCGCCGGGGCGCCGAGGTCATCGAGGGCTGCAAGGTCACCGCGGTCGATTTCCTGCCCGGCGACGCCGGCGCCATCGTCCGCGCGCAGCACGACGACGGCCGCGCCGCCGGCTGGCAGGCGCGCTTCGTGGTGGATGCCTCGGGCCGCGACACCTTCCTCGCCAACCGCTTCCAGATCAAGCACCGCAACCCGCGTCACAACAGCTCGGCGATGTACGCCCACTTCGCCGGCGCACGGCGCGGCGACGGGCGGGCCGAGGGCAACATCACGATCTTCTGGTTCGACCACGGCTGGTTCTGGTTCATCCCGCTGTCCGACGGCGCCACCAGCATCGGCGCGACGGTGTGGCCCTACTACATGAAGACCAAGGGCCAGCGGACGCTCGACCAGTTCCTCCTCGACACCATCGCCAGCTGCCCGGCGCTGGCCGAGCGCCTCAAGGACGCGACGATGCTCACCGCCACCGAGGCCACCGGCAACTTTTCCTACGTCGCCGAGCGCAACCACGGCGCCAACTACCTGCTCCTCGGCGACGCCTTCGCCTTCATCGACCCGGTCTTCTCGTCGGGCGTGATGCTGGCGATGAACAGCGGGTTCGCCGGCGCCACGGCCATCGACGCCTGTCTGTCGCGCCCGGCGGGGGCCGCCGCCGCGCTGCGCGAGTTCGACCGGGTGATGCGCCACGGGCCGACCGCCTTCTCGTGGTTCATCTACCGCATCACCAACCCGACGATGCGCGACATCTTCATGGCGCCGCGCAACGTCTTCCGGGTCAAGGAGGCGCTGCTGTCGGTGCTGGCCGGCGACGTCTTCGGCAAGACGCCGATCTGGAACAGCATCCGCATCTTCAAGCTGATCTACTACGTCTCGTCGCTGGCCAATTGCCGGCGTTCGCTCGCCGCCTGGCGCAAGCGCCAGCGCAACATCCGGCCGATCGACGATGCCGGCGTGGGCGTCGGCCCGTGAGCTGCCGCGAGGCGCGTTTGCAGCGTCCGCTGTCGCTGGCCGCGCTCGCCGTCTGCGCGGCCGAACCGGCGTGGCTCGGCGCGTCGTGGGCCGGCGCGGCGCTGCCGGCGGATGGCGCATCCGGCTTTGCGCCCGACGCGCTGCCGCTGCAGCACATCGCCGCGCCGCTGCTCGGCGGCGGGCTGCCGGCCGAAGGCTGGTTCGGTCGCGCCCCGGTGCGCGGCGGCGTCGCCCACGGCGTGCGCTACCGCTGCGACGGCCAGCTGCTGTTCGGCGTCATCGACATCGACGAGGCGGCCTTCGCTCCCCGCGCTGACGCCGCGCCGCTGCAGCAGGCCGGCCAGCATGCCTACGACTCGCTGTTCCGCCTGCTCGCCGACGAAGGCTACCCGCAGCTGTGGCGGGTCTGGAACTACCTCGCCGACATCAACGCCGACGCCGGCGGCCTCGAGCGCTACCGCCAGTTCAATATCGGCCGCCACCAGGCCTTCGAGTCCGCCGGGCGGCTGGCCGGCGACACCATCCCGGCGGCCAGCGCACTGGGCGTGACCGGCGCCGCCGCCGCGGGCCGCCTCAGCATCGCCTTCCTGGCCGCCCGCAGCGCCGGCCGGCCGGTCGAGAACCCCCGCCAGACCAGCGCCTGGCGCTACCCGGCCGACTACGGCCCGCGCAGCCCGACCTTCTCCCGCGCGATGCTGGCCCGCCTGCCGGGGCAGGAATGGCTGTTCGTTTCCGGCACCGCGAGCATCGTCGGCCATGCCACGCGGCATCCCGGCGATCCGGCGGCGCAGACCCGCGAGACCGTCGCCAACCTCGACGCCGTGCTGGCCGCCGCCAGCCGCAGCGGCGGCGGGCCGGCGTGGCGCCGCGACGAACTGAGCTGCCGCGCCTACGTCCGTTACCCGGCTCAGCTGCCGGCCATCGAGGGCGAACTGCGCCGGGCTCTCGGTGCGGCGGCGCCGATCGTCTTCATCCATGCCGACGTGTGCCGCGCCGACCTCCTCGTCGAAGTCGAGGCCCAGGCCTGCCATGCCGCCTAGCCGACGATCGATGCGCCTGCGCCAAATCCTCCGCGCCCTCGTTCCGCTTCCGGCGCTGCTGGCGCTGCTGGCGCTGCCGGCCGCCGCCGAGCAGAAGCCGCTGTGGGAAGCCGGCGCCGGCGTCGGCGTGGTGAGCCTGCCGGCGTGGCGCGGCTCCGACGACCGCCGCAGCTACCTGCTGCCGGTGCCGTATTTCACCTATCACGGCGATTTCTTCCGCGCCGACCGCCACGGCATCCGCGGCGTGCTCATCGACAGCGACCGCGTCGACCTCGGCATCAGCGTCGCCGGCTCGCCGCCGGTGGGCAGCGGGCGCAGCGCGGCGCGGGCCGGCATGCCCGACCTCCACGCCACCGGCGAGATCGGCCCGCAGCTCGACCTGACGCTGTGGCGCAGCGCCGACCGGGCCCGCAATCTCAAGCTGATCCTGCCACTGCGCGCAGCCTTCACGCTGACCGGCTCGCCGGAGCAGATCGGCTGGATCTTCTCGCCGGCGCTCAACCTCGACGTCACCGACGTGGCGGCGCTGCCGGGCTGGAACCTCGGCCTGCGCAGCGGCCCGATCTTCGCCACGCGCCGCCAGCATGCCTATTTCTACGACGTGGCGCCGGCCCAGGCCACCGCCAGCCGCCCGGCCTACGCCGCCGGCGGCGGCTACAGCGGCACCCAGTTCCTCGCCGCGCTGTCGAAGCGTTTTCCGCGCTACTGGGTCGGCAGCTATGTGCGCTATGACAGCCTGCAGGCGGCGGCCTTCGACGACAGCCCGCTGGTGTCGCGCCGCGCCTATCTCGCCGGCGGCGTCGGGGTGGCGTGGATCATCGGCGAGTCGGGCCACACGGTGACGGTCGATGACTAGCCCGCTGGCCCGCCTCGGCGGCGCGCTGTGGGCCGCCTACGAGTACGTCGCGATGGTCGCCGGGCTCGGGGCGCTGGCCGTGCTGTGCCTCGCCTGGCTGCCTTTCGCGCTGCTGTGCAGCGTGCTGCCGGAGCGCGCCGGGCGCTGGGTCGGGCGGCTGGCGATCATGATCGGCTTCCGCCTCTACCTGCATTTCCTGACCCTGTTCTGCGCCTGCCGCTTCGATCTGGCGGCCCTCGACGGCCTGCGCCGCGACCAGCCGCTGATCCTCGTCGCCAATCACCCGTCGCTGCTCGACGTGGTGATGATCGTCTCGCGCCTGCCCGACGCCGTGTGCGTGATGAAGGCCGCGCTGATGGACAACATCCTGCTCGGCGCCGCCGCCCGGCTGGCCCGCTACATCCGCAACGATGCGCCGATGAGCATGGTCCGCCAGGCCCGCGCCGAACTGCGGCAGGGCGCCCATCTGGTGATCTTCCCGGAAGGTTCGCGGACGCTGGATTTTCCGCTCGACCCGTGCACCGCCGCCGCCGGCCTCATCGCCCACGCCGCCGACGTGCCGCTGCAGGCTCTCGTCATCGAATTCAGCTCGCCCTACCTGGGCAAGGCCTGGCCGCTGCTGCGCAAGCCCGAACTGCCGCTGCGCTTCTCGATCCGCCTCGGGCGGCGCTTCGCGCCGCCGGCCGACGCGCGCCGCTTCACGCAGGAGCTGGAAGACTATTTTCGCGCCGAAATGGCCGCCGAATCCCCGCAACGTCAAGGCACGGCATCGTGAGCACCGCATCCCGCACCCACCTGGTCCTGATCCCCAGCTACAACCCCGGCGTCAAGGTCGATGACACCGTCCGCCAGGCGCGGCAGTTCTGGAACCCGGTGTGGGTCGTCGTCGATGGCAGCACCGACGGCAGCACCGCCCGCCTGCAGGCGATGGCGCAGGCCGATCCGGGGCTGCGCGTCATCGCGCTGGCCGAGAACCGCGGCAAGGGGTCGGCGGTGCTCGAAGGCCTGCGGGCGGCGGCGGCGGCCGGCTTCACCCATGTGCTGACGATGGATTCCGACGGCCAGCACCCGGCCGACCGCATTCCGGCCTTCATGGCCGAATCCGTCCGCCATCCCGGCGCGATGATCCTCGGCAAGCCGGTCTTCGACGCCGCCGCGCCGGCGCTGCGCGTCAAGGGGCGCGAAGTGTCGAACTGGTGGGCCAACCTCGAAACCCTGTGGATGGGCATCGGCGATTCGCTGTTCGGCTTCCGCGTCTATCCCGTCGCGCCGCTCGAACGCATCATGAGCCGCCAGCGCTGGATGCGCCGTTTCGATTTCGACCCCGAGGCCGTCGTGCGCCTCGCCTGGGCCGGCGTGCGGCCGATCAACCTGCCGGCCCCGGTGCGCTACTTCCGCACCGACGAGGGCGGGGTGTCCCATTTCCGCTACTTCCGCGACAACCGCCTGCTGACCTGGATGCACACCCGGCTGTTCATCGGTTTCGTGCTGCGCCTGCCGGCGCTGCTGGCGCGCCGCCTCGGCGGCTCCAGGTAGGGGCGAATTCATTCGCCCACAGCGGCAAAACAAGGGAAGGCCCGCGGGTTCCGCCGGTTGAGGGCGAATGAATTCGCCCCCACGGGTTTCAGCGTTGCGGCAGCGCCAGTCCCATCCTGGGCAGCCAGCGGCGCAGGCCCGGCGTGGTGACGACGGTGCTGACGATGGCCATCAGCACCAGCATCGTGAACATGTCCTGCGAGATCACGCCGAGGTCGTAGCCGACGTTGATGACGATCAGCTCCATCAGCGCGCGGGTGTTCATCATGATGCCGAGCACGTTGGCCTCGACGTGGCCGAGGCCGCAGGCGCGGGCGGCGAGGTAGCTGCCGCCGAACTTGCCGACGGTGGCGAGCAGCGTGGTGAGGATGCACCAGCCCCACAGCGCGGCGCTGTCGAGTCCGCCGATGTTGGTGCGCAGGCCGGTGTAGGTGAAGAAGATCGGCAGGAAGAACACGGTGACGAAATGGCCGATGCGTTCTTTCCAGGCGGCCACCAGATCGTGCTCGTCGTGCACCAGCACGCCCATCACGAAGCCGCCGAAGATCGCGAAGATGCCCAGTTTGTAGGTGGTCATCGCGCACAGGAAGATCGCCGCCAGCAGGATGCCCATCAGATGCGGCGACAGGTGGCCATGGTGGCGGGTGCGGCGCACCGCCAGCTTGAGCAGCGGCCGCAGCGCGAACCACGCGAAGGCCATGAAGACGCCGACCAGCGCCACCTTGACGCCGAAGTCGGCGGCGTCGAAGTGGGACAGCGTGAGGGTCGTCACCAGCGCCAGCAGCAGCCAGCCGATCACGTCGTTGATCGCTGCGGCGCTGATGGCGATGACGCCGATCGGCCGGCGCGTCAGTTCGAACTCGATCATGATGCGGCCCAGAATGGGTAGTGCGGTGATCGAGAAGGCGGTGGCGATGAACAGCCCCGAGGCCAGCCGGTCGGCTGTCGGCGACAGCGTCGGCGCCGACAGCCAGCCGAAGCCCAGCCCCAGCGCGAACGGCGCCACCAGCCCGGCGGCGGCCACCCAGGTGACGGCCTTGCGGTTGTCGCGCTCGGTGAGGTGGGAGAAGTCGAATTCGATGCCGATCTGGAACATCAGCAGGATCAGGCCGATCTGCGACAGCACCTGCATCGGCTCCGGCGGGCCGGAGCGGAACACGTAGTCGAACACGTCCGGCGCCAGCAGGCCGAACAGCGAGGGCCCGAGCAGGATGCCGACGATGATCTCGCCGACCGCCGACGACTGCCCGACCCGCCGCGCCACCGCCCCGCCGAGACGCCCGGCGAGGATGATCACGGTGAGCTGGAGCAGCGCGAAGAACAGCGTGGCCTCGGCTTTGTGGACGGAAACGGCGGCAGCCAGCTGGTGTTCGGTGCTCATGGTCGGGGCGCGAGGCGGGGCGGAAGGATGCGGTTCAGATCATGCCGCCGTTGATCGACAGCACCTGGCCGGTGATGTAGGCGGCGCGTTCGGAGGCCAGGAAGGCCACCAGATCGGCGACTTCGTCGGGCTGGCCGGCGCGTTTCATCGGCACCAGGCGTTCGATGGCGGCCTTGTCGAAGCTGCCCTCGATCATGTCGGTGGCGATGATGCCGGGCGCCACCGCATTGACGGTGATGCCGCGGCTGGCCAGTTCGAGGGCCAGCGACTTGCTGGCGGCGTGCAGCGCGCCCTTGGCGGCGGCGTAGTTGACCTGTCCGCGGTTGCCGACCAGGCCGGCCACCGAGGTGACGGTGATGATGCGGCCCCAGCGGGTGCGGATCATCGGCATCGTCAGCGGCTGGGTGACGTTGTAGAAGCCGTCGAGGTTCACGTCCATCACGCTGCGCCACTGCTGGGGCGACATGCCGGGAAACACCGCGTCGGCGTGCAGGCCGGCGTTGTTGACGAGGATCTGCACCGGCCCGCCGGCGACGATGGCGTCGAGCGCGGCGGCGCTGGCGGCGGCGTCGGCGATGTCGAAGGCGACCGCTTCGGCCGAGCCGCCGGCGGCCAGGATGTCGGCGACGAGCGCCTCGGCCCGGTCGCGCCGGCGGTTGGCGTGGGCGATCACGTGGTGGCCGTCGGCGGCCAGGCGGCGCGCGATGGCGGCGCCGATGCCGCCGCTGGCGCCGGTGACGAGGGCGCGTTTCATGAGCTTCTTTCGAGGGAGGTGGCGTCGAGGACGACCGCCGCGCGGCCGCTGATCAGCAGCCGGCCGTCGGCCGACACGCGGAAGGCGTACAGCACCTGATTGGCGTCGCCGGACAGGCGCTCGGCTTCGACGAGGAGTTCGCCGGTCTGGTCGTCGAGGCGCAGCACATGGAAATCGACGCTGCGCACGCTGACCAGATAGCCCTGGCGCGGCGCGCTGCCGGCCGCCGCGCCGAGCCCGCCGTGCAGGGCCATGGCCTGGGCGGCGTACTCGATGCCGGCGGCGATGCCGAGGCGGCCGCCGACGGCCAGCGGATGGGCCGGCTGGCGGTGGCTGCGGCTGGTGCAGCGGATCGATTCGGGATTCCAGTCGATCACCCGGTCGAGCAGGCACATGGCGCCCTGATGGGGAATGCGGGCGGCGATGGCGGCGCGCTCTAGCATGGGGCGACGTCCACCGCGAGGCTGAGCGGGGCGAGGTATTCGAGCTGCACGCGGCCGGCGTGGCCGGTGGTGAGCGCGTGCAGCAGCGGCAGACCGCGCAGCGCCGGGATCGCGCCGCGGAGCTGCTCCAGCGCCGGGTCGGCGAGGACCGTGGCGGCGGCGTCGCCGGGCGTCACGCTGATCCGCGCGCGGCTGGCCGGGGTGGGCGCCGGGCTCAGTACCAGGGCGATGCCGGCGGCGTCGGGGATCGGGCGGGCGGCGAAGAGCGGCGCCGGGTATTCGGCGTCGTAGGCGATCAGGAGGGTCGCCTGGCCGGTGCTGGCGGCTTCGACGAGGGCTTCGAGCAGGCCCGCCGAGAAGCTGCCGTCGTAGGCGCACAGCGACTGGCTGGCCGCCATCGCGCCGGTGGCGATGCCCCAGTAGCCGGCCGGTGTGTTGTGCAGCGAGTTATGGAAACGCGTCGGCGAGACGCGCGGGTCGTCGGAGGCGAGGGTTTCGCACAGGGCGACGCAGTTGTGGCCGTCGGCGGTCGAGGCGGCGAGGATCGCCGGCAGGCGGCGGGCGTCGGCGCCGGCGTGGTCGACCGCCGCCAGGCCGGTGGCCAGTGCGACGCGCACCACGCGGCTGGCGCGGCGCCGTTCGGCCGCCGGCAGCAGGGCCGGCGCGGGCAGCACGCTGGGGGCGGAGGCGAAGGGCGCGCGGCCGGCCAGCACGTCGATGGCGGTGGCCCAGTCGGGCAGGCCGGGGGCGATCAGACCGATGCCGTCGATCCAGGCGGTCAGCGTTGTGGGCGGGCTCATGCGGCGCTCCCGAAGACGAGGCTGCAGTTGCTGCCGCCGAAACCGAAGGAGTTGCTCATCGCGCGGCGGACGGTGGCGCTGCGGCTGGCGAGCAGGTAGTCGAGCGGCAGGGCCGGGTCGGGGTGGCGGGTGTTGGCGCTGCCGGGCAGGAAGCCGTCGGCGATGGCCAGCGCGCAGGCCACCGCTTCGAGGGCCCCGGCGGCGCCGAGGGTGTGGCCGGTGAGGCCCTTGGTCGAGCTGCACGGCACGCCGTGGCCGAACAGCGTGCCGACGGCGCAGCCTTCGGCGGCGTCGTTGTTGACGGTGGCGGTGCCGTGCAGGTTGATGTAGTCGATGGCGTCGGCGGCGAGGCCGGCATCGGCCAGCGCGGCTTCCATCGCCAGCCGGGCGCCGAGGCCGTCGGGGTGGGGCGAGGACATGTGGTAGGCGTCGCTGGATTCGCCGCAGCCGAGCAGCAGCACGCCGCTGGTGGTGGCGGCCGGGCGTTCGAGCAGCGCGAAGGCGGCGGCTTCGCCGATCGAGATGCCCTGGCGCCCGGCGTCGTAGGGCCGGCAGGGTTCGGGGGCGGTCAGCTCGAGCGACGCGAAGCCGTGCAGCGTGGTGAGGCACAGGCTGTCGGCACCGCCGACGACGCAGGCGTCGATGAGGCCGGCGTGGATCATCCGCGCGGCGGCGGCGAAGACCTTGGCCGACGACGAGCAGGCGGTGGACACCACGGCGGCCGGGCCTTCGAGGCTGAACCAGGCGCGCACGAAGGCGGCCAGCGAGTAGGTGTTGTGGGCGCCGGCGTAGCGGAAGGCGGCGGGCAGCGCGCCGTCGGCACCGCGCTGGCGGAAGGCGGTTTCGGTTTCGAGGATGCCCGAGGTGCTGGTGCCGAGGATCACGCCGACCCGGCGCGGGCCGTGGCGGCCGATGGCGGCGCGCACCGCGGCGTCGAAGCCGTCGGCGGCGAGCCCGCGGCGGGCGAGGCGGTTGTTGCGGCAGTCGTAGGCGGCGAAGGCGGCGGGCAGCGGACTGTCATCGAGGCCGGCGACCGCGCCGATCCAGGTGGGCAGTTCGGTGCCGTGGAAGCGGCATGGTGCGAGGCTGCCGCTGCCGCGCTGCAGCGCGTCGCGGAAGGGCGCCAGTCCGTCGCCGACGCAACTGACCTGGGTGTAGTGGGCGAGGTGGAGTGGGAGCACGGGCGGAGTCGGTGGGGCCGCAGGATGGGGTCGGCGGAGTTTACCAGAATGACTATCGGCCGCCTGCGCGGGCCGGCCGGCGCGCCGCCGGTCAGTCTGGCCGGGCGACGATCAGCGTGTTGGCGAAGCCGGCGCCGCCCATCGGGTGGGTTTCGCAGCGGTAGCCGAGCGCCAGCAGCAGGCCCAGCCAGTCGGCGAGGCGGCGGCCGTGGAGCTGCGGCCAGCGGCCGCCGTGGGCCACGACGACCAGGCTGTCGGTGAGGCGCGACAGACGGTAGGCGAGGCCGGCGGAGGCGTCGCCGACGCGCAGCAGCAGGCGCGCGTCGGGGGCCAGGCTGGCGCGGATGCGGGCGAGCAGCGCGCGCTGGGCGTCGGGCGGGATGTAGTGGAGGACGTCGATGAGGGTGACGACGTCGGCCGGCGGCAGCGGCGCGGCGGTCATGTCGCCGCCGGCGAGGCTGACGTGGTCGGCGCCGGCCAGCGCGATGCGGCCGCGGCGGACGGCGGCGTCGAGGAGTTCGACGCCGTGGTAGCCGGCGAGGGCGGGCGGCGGCGGCACCTGCGCCGGCCAGCTGCCGGCGGCGTGGCGGCGGCCGGCGGCGAGGAGCCAGGCGGCGAGCAGGCCCTGGCCGCAGCCGAGGTCGAGGTAGCGTCCGCGGCGGGGCAGCAGGCCGGGGGCGAGCAGGGCGGCGAACAGCGGGTCGCCGCCGAGCTTGCCGCGGGCGAAGTGCCAGGCCCAGCGGCCGGCCGGCCGGTAGGCGGCGGCCGCGGCGGTGGCGAGCTGGCGGATGAGCGGCGTCACGGGATGGCGGCGGCGAGGGTGACTGGCTGCAGCCCTGCCGCGCGGATGCGTTCGAGGAGCGCCGGCAGCACGGCGAGGATCACCGGCCGGCCGTCGGGAGTGCGGGCGGCGTTGCCGTCGTGCACGAGCAGGATGTCGCCGGCGGCGGGGCCGCCGCGGCGGTCGTCGGCGAGGCGGGCCAGCACCTGCTGCGGGTTGCCGTTGCGGGTGTCGTAGGCGCGGCGCGTCCACGCTGCGAGGCGCAGGTCGAGGGCCGCCAGCACCGGGTCGAGGAAGGGGTTGCGCAGGCCGGCGGGGGCGCGGAAGAAGCGCGGCGGGCGGCCGGCGAGCGCGCCGAGGGTGGCCTGGGCGGCGGCGACTTCGGTCTTCATCGCGGCGTAGCCGAGGGTCGAGAAGCGTTTCCAGTGGTGTTCGCTGTGGTTTTCGACGGCGTGGCCGCGGGCGACGATGGCGCGCACCAGCGCCGGGTGGGCGGCAGCGCGGCGGCCGATGCAGAAGAAGGTGGCGCGGGCGCCGGCGGCGTCGAGGAGGTCGAGGACCGCCGGCGTGACGGCGGGGTCGGGGCCGTCGTCGATGGTCAGCGCGATTTCGCGGCGGGCCGCCGCGGCGGCCGGCAGGCGGGTCAGGTTGGGGCCGAGCAGGCGGCTGCGCGGCAGCAGGCCGGCGAGGGTCAGGGCGGCGTGGTCGGCGAGCAGCGCGCCGACCGCCAGCGGCCACGCCGACGGGGTGAGGATGAGGCCGGCGCCGGCGGCGGCGTGCACGCCGAAGCTCAGCTGCATGAAGGGGCTCGGCCGCCAGCGCGCCATGTTCAGGTCCGCCGCGGGGTGGCGAGGATCGCCGCGAGGATCAGGCTGAGCACCGCGCCGGGACCGACGGTGATGCCGATGGCCTTCAGCACCGGCACCGGCGAGACGGCGAGGATGCCGAAGCCGATCACTGTGGCGAGGTTGGCGAGCAGCAGCGAGGCGAGGGTGCGCGGGTCGTCGGCCGGGTTGGCGTCGGGGCGGTCGAAGAACAGCGCGTAGTTGGAGCCGACGGCGACGATCAGCAGCATGCCGACGAGGTGCAACAGGGTCAGCCGCTCGCCGGCCAGCGCCAGACCGGCCATCACCAGCAGCTCGGCGACGACCAGCGGCGCGATGACCCGTCCGAGGCGGCCGGGGTTTTTCAGCGCGACGGCCATCAGCAGCACGATGGCGAGGCTGCCGGCGAGGGACAGCAGGATCGCTTCGTCGAGGTAGGCGCGGTAGAGCTCAGTGGATTCCGTGAAGATGTCGACGAACAGCGCGGCCGGCGCGTCGCCGTCGGCGAGGGCGGCGCGGACCGGCGCCGGGTCCAGCGGCTGGTCGGCGGCCGGCGCGCGCAGCGGCATCAGCACGGTCCACCCGGCCGGGCGCTGCAGCAGCAGCGAGTCGACGGCGAGGGCGAGGGTCGAGCCGCGCAGGCTGTCGGGGCCAAGCAGCGGCTGGCGGCGCGCGGCGTCGACGGCGTCGAGGAAGGGGCCGAGTTTGGCGGCGGACAGCGGCTGGCCGGCGAGGGCGGCGGCGAGGCGGCGGGCGAGTTCGGCGCGTTCGGGCAGTGCGGCCTGGCGCGCCTGCTGGCTGGCGGTGCTGGGCAGGAAGCGGGCCGGGCTCTCGTAGCCGCCGAGCTGGCCGGCGGCGACCAGGCCGTCGAGGCGGGCGCCGACCTTTTCGGCGGCGGCCAGGGCGGCTTCGCGGTCGGCGGCCTTGAGGACCACGAGATAGCGCAGGTCGGGGGCGCCGAGGTCGGCGCGCAGGCTCTGGTCGAGCGCCTGATCGGCATCCGACACCGGGCTGAGGCCGGACAGGCTGGCGCTCCAAATTCGGTCGTGGTGGGTGACGAGGACCGCCGCGGCGCCCACGGCGAGCACCGCGACCAGCGGGCGCAGGCGGGCGAGGTGGCGCCACAGCCCGGCCATGGCGAGGCCGACCGGGCGGATGTCGCGGATCGGCAGGCCGGCCGGGCGCAGGTGGGGCAGCACGAAGCGGGTCACCGCGGCGGCGCTGACGAGGCCGGCGATGGAATACAGCCCGAGCTGGGCGAGGCCGGGGAAGCCGGAGAACAGCAGCGAGGCGAAGCCGATCACGGAGGTCAGCACGCCGAGGCGGATCGTCGGCCAGAAGCGTTCCATCCAGTTGCCGCCGTCGCGCTCGGCGCCGTCGGACTGGACGAAGTAGTAGATGCTGTAGTCGACCGCTTCGCCGATCAGCGTGGTGCCGAAGCCGATGGTCAGGCCATGCACGCTGCCGAAGCCCGCGGCGACCGCGGCGATGCCGGCCAGCGCGCCGCTGGCGACCGGGATCAGGCCGAGCACGACGGCGGTCGGCGAGCGGTAGATCAGCAGCAGCAGGCAGATCACCGCGAGGCTGCCGAGGGTGGACAGGCGCACCGCCTCCGACTGGATCGCGGCGCGCGATTTGACGGCGAAGACGGCCGCGCCGGAGACGAGCACGCGGGCTTCGGGCTGGCCGCCGGCGACGGCTGCGAAATCGCTGCGGATGCGCGCGATGGCGGCTTCCTGGGCGTCGGTGTCGGAGCCGGCGGCGCGCGTCTGGAGCATCAGGATGGCGCGCCGGCCGTCCTTCGAGACCCACACGCCGTGGGCGCTGGCGGGGCCGCCGCCGCTGTCGAGGCTGCCGATCAGCTCGACCAGTTCGCCGGTCGGGTCGCTGGGCAGCAGCTTCTTCAGCATCATGCCGGCCGGCGAGCCGAGCAGGTCGATGCTGTTGGCGATGGCCTCGCGCAGGCCGTCGACGGCGAAGCGTTCGGGGGTGACGGCGCGGCTCAGCAGGTAGCGGTTGTCGAACAGGATCTGGCGGTCGCGGGCCAGCGCGGCGGCGTCGCCGTTGCGCACCGACAGGAACAGGCCGCCGTCGCCGAGCCTTCGGGCCAGCGCGCGCGACAGGTCGGCGCGGGCCTCGGGCGTGGCGCCTTCGATGCCGACCAGCAGCAGGCGCGACAGCACGCCTTCGGTGAGCTGGTCGACCAGCAGTTGCTGGGCCGGCGTCGGGCTGCGCGGCAGGAAGGCCGACATGTCGGCGGTGTAGCTGGCGCGCAGGGCGAGCAGCGCGCAGGCGGCGAGGCCGGCGAGCCACAGCACGACGTGGTGATGGAGGCGCAGCTTCATCGCGCCGCTCACTGGCCGGCGAGGGGTTCGATCGACATCACCGCGCGGTCGCCGTCGGCCTGCAGGTATTCGACGCTGCCGACCTGCCCGCGCCTGCCGGCGATGGTGATGCGGGTGACCAGTTCGGCGATGCGGGTGTCGCTCGGCGACAGGGTCAGCGTCCAGTTGTCGCGGCTGCCCGCAAGATGCAGCGCGTAGTTGCGTTCGAGCGCCGCGCGGTCGCCGGAGAGGGTGCCGCGGATGCTGGCGACGAAGGCCAGGATTTCGGGCTGTTCGGTGAGGCGCAGCGTGATCTTGTGTTTGCCGCGCTCGACGGTGATGCGGTCCTTGTCGAGCAGCAGCAGTTCGGGCTTGGGCGCGAGGGTGCGCTTTTCGAGGTAGTCGGGGGCGACGTAGTGCATTTCGCCCGACGACACGACCGGGCGGTCGAGCACCGCGATGTACTTCTTCTCGGTGAAGGTGGCGTGCCCGCCGCGGTTGCGGGCGAGTTCGGCCATCAGGCTGCCGACGTCCCAGGCGGCGAGGGCCGGGGCGGCGGCGAGGGTCAGCGCGAGGGCGGCGAGGGTGCGGCGGAAGATCATGGTGGCGGCGGCGTGGCGCCGTCGTGGCGCCAGAAATCGAAGAAGTTGAACCAGTTGTAGGGCGCGCTGCGGCAGCTTTCCTCGAGCCGCGCGACGTAGGCCAGGCGGGCGGCGGCGATGGCGGCGTCGCGCCCCGGGCGGTCGACCGCGCTGAAATCGGCGAGTTGCGCAAACTGCAGGCGGTAGCGATTGCCGCCGAGGTACAGGCCGCTCATGAACAGCACCGGGCGGCGCAGCATCGCGGCGAGGCGGAAGGGGCCGGCCGGGAAGTCGGCCGGGCTGCCGAGGAAGGGCAGCGGGGTGGTGTCGGCCTGCGGCGTGCGGTCGGCGAGCACGCCGATCAGGTGGCCGGCGTCGAGGCGGTCGCGCAGCTGCAGCATCGAATCGAGGCGGCCGAGGGCGAGGATGTCCTGGCTGGCGGCGGGGTTGATGGCGGCCAGCACGGCGTTGATCTTGCGGGCGTTGTCCTCGTGCATGAGCATGCAGACCGGGCGCGCGGTGTGCTGGCGGCCGAGCGCGCGCAGCGCTTCGAAGCTGCCCAGGTGGGCGCCGAAGAGGAGCACGCCGCGACCGTCGGCGAGCGCCGCGTCGATCAGTTCGGCGCCTTCGATGCGGATGTCGAAGAGCCCGAAGCGTTCGTTGAGGAAGTAGATGCGGTCGTGGATCGTCGTGGCGAAGGCGAGCACGTGGCGGTAGCGCTCGGCGAGCGTCGGCGGACGGCCGAGGATGCGGCGCAGGTAGTCGCGCGAGGCGCGGCCGGCGGCCGGCGCGAAAAGCAGGAAGTAGGCCGCGATGCCGTGCAGCACGAGGCGGCTGAGGCGTCGCCCGAGGGTCAGCGACAGCCACACCATGAAGCGCATGACCGTCGTGCTGCCGCGTTCGGCGCGGCGGGTCCAGGTGGCGGCGGCGGCCGGCGGGGTGTCCGCCGGCCCGCTCACGGCAGGGCTCCGAGGGTGAAGCTGCCGGTGGCGACGGTGTGCTCGCCGTGGCGCACGTCGAAGCGCAGCGCGGTGGCGGTGGGGTCGCCGTAGCGGAAGTCGAGTTCGGCGCCGGGGCCGACCGGGCGCAGGAACTTGGCGCTGGCGAGGCCGCGGATCGCCGCCGTGGCCGGGGCGCGGCGCATCGCCTCGTCGAGCAGCACCACGCCGGGCAGGATCGGCCGGCCCGGGAAGTGGCCGGGGAAGGCCGGGTGGTCGGCCGGCACCGTCCAGCGCGTGTCGTTCATCGTCCGCCTCCACCGGCGGCGCTGGCGAAGAGGGCCAGCAGTTCGGCGCGCGGCAGTTTGCTGGCGGCGTTGCGCGGCAGGCGGTCGACGAAGATCAGCGGGCGCGGCAGGAACACCGGGTCGATGCGCTGGCGCAGCGCGTCGAGGACGTCCTTGGCGGTGAGGCCGGGGGCGACGACGGCGGCGCGCAGGCGGGTGACGTGGTCGTCGGGTTCTTCGTCGGGCATCAGGAAGGCGCCGTCGGCGACGCCGGGGACGCCCGTGAGCTGTTCGTTGAGGTAGGCCAGCGAGGTGCGCTTGCCGGCGATGTTGATGAGGTCGGCGTCGCGGCCGTGGAGGATGAAGTGGGTCTCGTCGACCGTTTCGAGCACGTCGGACAGGCGCACCAGGCCGTCGACGTGGCCGCCGTGGGCGGCGTGGCCGTCGCCGGCGGCGGCGAGGCGCACCGTGCCGAGGAGTTCCCAGGCGCGGGTGGCGGTGGAGCGGCGGCTGGCCAGCTGGCCGGTTTCGGTGCACCCGTAGATTTCGAGCAGCGGCGCGCCGAGCGTGGTTTCGGCGCGGCGCGCGAGGGCTTCGGACAGCGGCGCGGTGGCCGACAGGATGAAATCGAGCGGCGGCACGGCGACTTCGGCGTCGAGCAGCGCGCGCAGGTGGAAGGGGGTGGTGATGAGGGCGCGCGGGCGCGGCACCGCGGCGAGCGCGGCGGCGATGTCGGCCGGGTAGAAGGGGCGCCCGTGCCACAGCGCGGCGCCGCCGTGCAGGCACATCAGCACCGTCGATTCGAAGCCGTACATGTGCTGCGCCGGCACCGTGCCGACGAGGACGTGGCCGGCGGCGCCGAGGCGCCGGGCTTCGGCGAGGCCGTTGACGACCAGCGAGCCCCAGGTCTTGAGATGGGTGCCGGGTACGCCGGTGGAGCCGGACGTATAAACGTGGGAGATGATCTGATTGACAGGAATCTGCGGCACGGATAGCCCGCCGGCGCCGACGGCGGCACGCGGCGGCATGCCGAGGCCGGGCAGGCCGTCGATGGCGTCGGCGCCGTCGTGGATGCACACCAGGTCGGGGTGTTCGGCGGCGAGCCGGGCGACGGTTTCGGGGGTCAGGTTGGGCGGCAGCAGGCTGACCCGGCCGCTGACCGCCGCGGCGGCGAGGCCGACGAGGAAGTGGTAGCGGTCGGAGCAGCTGTTGAGGACATGCCCGCCGGGCGGGAAGAGGGCGGCGCACTGCGCCACGTCGGCGAGGAACTGGTCGCGGGTGACGGGGCCGTCGGCGCACCAGGCGATGATGCTGTCAGGCCGCGGCTGATCGGTGAGGGGCAGGGTCGGGGCGTTCATTGCCGGATCGGGGTGCCTGAGAGGGGGGCCGGGCGGTCGCCGGCGCGGGTGCTGGCGAGGTAGGCGCGGATCGATTCGAGGATGCCGTGGCGTTCGTCGGGCGGAACGACGAGGCGGCGGATCAGGCCTTCGACGGCGAACATCAGGGCCAGCGACGGCAGGTAGAGCAGGTTGGAGAAGGTGGACCACGCGTCGGCGGAGGCGAAGGCGTAGAGCAGCGCCGAGGTGGCGGCCGACAGCACGAAGAACAGCGTCCACGCGAGCGTCACGTGGCGCGTGTAGCGCTGCACGCGCGGGCTCATCGCCGGGTCGAGGATGGCGGCGAAGCGGGTGCACGCCGGGGTGCGGCCGGCGCCGAGGGTGTGGCCGAAGTAGTAGGCCAGCGCCAGATTGGTGGCGAGGTACTGGGCGAGGTAGAGCAGGCTCAGGCGGCCGCCCAGGTCGGCCGGCAGGCGCGACCACAGCATGGCGGCGAGCAGCGCCAGCGCGCCGCCGGCGGCCAGCGCGGCGATACGCCCGCAGCGCCGGCCAACGAGGCCGAGGAGCACGCCGGCGGCCGGCAGCGCGGTGACCGCGGCGGCCCAGCGGGCGGCGTCGGGGATGGTGCTGACGTAATGGGCGAGGCCGTCGTAGGCGACGACCACGACGCCGGGCAGCAGCAGCGCGGCGAGCGGCGGGCTGCGACCGCTCATGCCGGCATCTGGCTGCCGATGTAGTCGGTCAGGTTGCGCAGCGAACGGAAGATCGTGGCGTTGTCTTCGTTGTCGGCGCGCAGCTGGATGCCGTAGCGCTTGGAGATGACCAGCGCGATCTCGAGGATGTCGATCGAGTCGAGGCCGAGGCCGTCGCCGAACAGCGCGCCGTCGGCGTCGATCTCGTCGGGCGTCATGTCGAGGTTGAGGGCGGCGACGATGATTTCGGCGACATCGGCGATGGTCGGAGGGGTGGCCTGCGCGGCGTCGGGGGTCGTGGTCATGGTGGGTTGGATTCCGGAAAGGGGTCAGGCGGCGTCGACCTTGCGGAAGGCGAGGACGACGTTGCTGCCGCCGAAGGCGAAGGAGTTGGACAGCGCGACGCGGGCGCCGCTGCCGCAAAGCGGGCCGCCGGCGATGTGGCGGACGCCGGCGCACGACGGGTCGATGCGGTCGAGGTTGGCGGTGTGGGGCAGGGCGTCGTGGCGCAGCGCGAGGACGGTGGCGATGGCTTCGATGGCGCCGGCGGCGCCCATCAGGTGGCCGTGCATCGACTTGGTGGCGCTGACCGGCACCTCGCCGGCGCGCGCGCCGAAGAGTTCGCACAGGCTGGCGATCTCGATGGCGTCGCCCTCGACGGTGGCGGTGCCGTGGGCGTTGACGTAGTCGACGTCATCCGGCGCGAGGCCGGCGCCGGCGAGCGCCAGGCGCATCGCGCGGACCTGGCCGCCCGGGTCGGGGCGGACGAGGTGGCTGGCGTCGCTGCAGGTGCCGTAGCCGACGAGTTCGCCGAGGATGGTCGCGCCGCGCGCCACGGCGTGCTCCCATTCCTCGAGGATCAGCGTGGCGGCGCCTTCGCCGAGCACGAGGCCGCTGCGCTCGGGGTGGAAGGGGCGGCAGCAGCCGGCGGCGCCGGCTTCGTCGGCCAGCGCGACGACGCGCAGGGCTTCCCAGGCTTTCATTGTGGCGTAGCCGAGGGGCACGTCGCCGCCGCCGGTGACCATCAGCGTGGCTTCGCCGTCGCGGATGCGCTTGTAGCCTTCGCCGATCGCCGCGGCGGCCGACGAGCAGGCGGCGACGTAGGTCAGGCTGGCGTTGGCGAGGCCGAGCTGGATCGAGATCTGCGAGGCGGCGGCGTTGCTCATGCCGATCACGACCGACATCGGCGGCAGGCGCTCGCGGCCGTTCTGCCACATTTCCTTGTAGGCGCGCTCGATGGTGCTGTGGCTGCCGAGGGCCGAGCCCCAGGCGAC
>SSSX01000066.1 GCA_015657735.1 Zoogloeaceae bacterium | reverse complement strand
GCCGCCGGCCACGCGGGCGACTTCCTCGGCCTTCTTCTTCAGCAGCTCGAGATCGTCGCCGAACACCTTGATCGCCACATCGGAGCGCACGCCGGTGACCATTTCGTCCACGCGGTCGGAGATCGGCTGGGCCATCACCACTTGGGCGCCGGGCAGCACCTTGAGCTTGTCGCGCATCGCGTCGGCGATGTCGTCCTGGGTCCACCCGGCCGGCCATTCGTCGCGGGGCTTGAGGCTGACGATCGGCGTCGACTCGTTCTGGCCCTGCGGATCGGCCGGCGACTCGCCGCGGCCGACGCCGGAGATCGCCGACTTGACGCCCGGCACCTCCATCACCAGCTTCATCGCCTGCATCTCCATCCGGATCGACTCGTCGAGCGAGATATTCGGCACCCGGTTGATGCCCGGCACCACCGAACCTTCCTTCATCTCGGGGATGAAGGCGGTGCCGAGGAAGGGGAACATCGCCAGCGTGGCGACCAGCAGCGCGACGCTGCCGATCACCGTCTTGCGGCTGTTGCCCACCGCCCAGTGGAGCATCCCGAGATACGGCGCCTTCAGTTTGGCGATCAGCCAGGTGTCGTGCTCGGCGCCGCCCTTGAGCAGCCACGACGACAGCACCGGCGTCAGCGTCAGCGACAGGAACAGCGACACCGCCAGCGCGATGGCGATGGTGTAGGCCAGCGGCGCGAACATCTTGCCTTCCATGCCCTGCAGCGTCATCAGCGGCAGGAACACCAGGATGATGATGCCGACCCCGAAGATCACCGGCGTCGCCACCTCGCGCACCGCGTCGAACACGATGCGCACCTTGCTCTCACCCTCCTCGGCATGGCCGAGCCGCGCGAAGGCGTTCTCGACCACCACCACCGAGCCATCCACCATCAGGCCGATGGCGATCGCCAGGCCGCCCAGCGACATCAGGTTGGCCGAGATGTGGTAGCGGTTCATCGCGATGAAGGTGATCAGCGGCGTGAGCACCAGCGTGGCAACGACGATCAGGCTCGAACGCACGTCGCCGAGGAACAGGAAGAGCACCACGACAACCAGCGCGACGCCCTCGACGAGCACCTTGCTGACCGTCCACAGCGCCGCGTCCACCAGTTCCGAGCGGTCGTAGTAGGGCACGATCCGGAAGCCGTCGGGCAGCATGTTGCGCGCGTTGATCTCGGCGACCCGCGCCTTGATGCGGCCGACCACCTCCTTGGCGTTGCCGCCGCGCAGCATCATCACCACGCCGCCCACCGATTCGGTGACGCCATTCTTCACTACCGCGCCCTGGCGCACTTCGTGGCCGAAGCTGACCTCCGCCACGTCGCGGACGAACACCGGCGTGCCGCCGACCTCCTTCAGCACGATGGCGCCGATGTCGGCGAGGCTCTTCACCAGCCCGACGCCGCGGATCAGATACTGCTCGGCGTACTGTGGCAGCACGCCGCCGCCCGAGTTGGCGTTGTTGCGCCCGACCGCCTCGTAGACGTCACGCACGGTGAGCTGGTAGTGGCGCAGCCGGTCCGGATTGACCAGCACCTGATACTGACGCACGTAGCCGCCCTGCGAATTGATCTCGGCCACGCCGGGGATCGAGCGCAGCAGCGGGCGCACGACCCAGTCCTGGGCGATGCGCCGCTCGGTCAGTTCCTTCTCGGTGAGCTGGCGGTCGCCGTCGTCGGGATGATCGAGGGTGTATTGATACACCTCGCCCAGCCCGGTGGACACCGGCCCGAGCACCGGCACCACGCCCGGCGGCATGCGGCTGCCGGCTTCGAGCAGACGCTCCATGACCAGCTGGCGGGCGAAGTACACATCGGTGGCGTCGGTGAAGACGAGGGTGATCAGCGACAGCCCCGGCTTGTTGAGCGAGCGCATCTCCTCCAGCCCCGGCAGGCCGGTCATGGCGATCTCCAGCGGCACGGTGACGAAGCGCTCGACTTCCTCCGGCGAACGCCCCTTGGCCTCGGTGGCGATCTGCACCTGCACGTTGGTCACGTCGGGAAAGGCATCCACCGACAGCTTGCGCGCCGCGTTGAGGCCGAAGGCGAGCAGGATCGCCGCCGCCACCACCACCACCAGCCGCTGCTGCAGCGCAGTGCGGACGAGGGATTCGATCATTCCAGCTCCTTCCGCTTGCGCTCGTTGTTGAGGTGGAAGGCGCCGGCGACGAGGATGCGCTGATCGGCCCTGAGGCCCGCCAGCACCGGCCGGCGCTCGTCGGCATCCGGCCCGAGGCGCACCGGCGTGAGGCGGAACAGGTTCGGCCCGACCTCGACGAAGACGTTGTCGGCATCGCCGTCGCGCACCACCGCCGGCGACGGCACCACCAGCCGCTCGACCGGCCGGGCCTGGATCAGCATCGTCGCCAGCATCGCCGGCTTGAGCTGCCGGCTGGCGTTGGCGACCTGGCTGCGCACGGTGACGGTGCGGGTTTCCGGATTCACGGTGTCGGCCACGAAGATCAGCTTGCCGGTGAGCCGCTCGCCCAGCGCCGGCACCTCGATGGTCACCGCCTGGCCGGCCTTGACCAGCGCCGCCTGCTGCTCGGGCACCTCGGCGGTGACCCACACCTGCGACAGGTCGGCGACCACGTACAGCGCGTCCGACGGCTGCACCACCTGGCCCGGCGTGACGCGGCGCTCGACCACCGTGCCGGCCATCGTCGACACCACCGGCGTCACCGAGTTGATCGCGCCGCTGCCGCCGAGCCGGCCGATCGCCGCCGACGACATGCCGAGCACCCGCAGCTGGTCGGCGGCGCCGCGCTGTTCGGCCGAGGCGATCGCCAGCTCGCTTTCGCGGCGCTGCAGTTCGGCCCGGCCGATGACGTCGGCGGCGAACAGCTGGCGCGCCCGCTCGACGCTGCGCGCCTGCAGGTCGGCCTGCGCGCGGGCCTTGAGGTAGGCGAGCTGGGCCTGGCCGAGTTCGGTGCTGTTGATCACCGCCAGCGTGTCGCCGACCTTCACCACCTGCCCGAGATGGGCGTCGATCTCGATGACGCGGCCGGTCACCGACGCGCCGATGCGGGTCACCCGGTACTCGTCGAAATCGACCTTGCCGGCCACCCGCAGGGTGTCGGACAAGGGCGTCGCGCCGACCGGCACGACCCGCAGCTCGGCGCCGAAACCGGGCGGCACGCGGACCAGCAGCGGGTCGGGCGGCGGCGCATCGGGCTCGCCGGTGGCGACTTCGGTCAGCGCCGCGGCGGTGGCCGGCGCGGCGGCGGCGCGGGCGCCGGGCGGGGTGGAATCCTGGCAGCCGGCCAGCAGCAGGGCGGCCGTCAGCACGGCCAGGGTCAGGGCTTGGGGTTTCATGGCAACCATCCGGTTCAGGGAGCGGCGCGCAGGCGCTCGATTTCGATGACCGCCAGCTGCAGTTCGTAGCGGGCGGCGATGAGTTCGTTGCGGGCGGCACGGAACACCCGCTGGGCGTCGAGGTAGTCGAGGATGCCGCGCTCGCCGAAACGGTAGGCCGCCTCGGCGACCTTCATCGCCGCCTCGGCTTCGCGCAGGATGCCGTTCTCCAGCGCATTCACCTGGGTGCGCGCGATTTCGTACTGGCGGTAGGCGCCTTCCAGCGACTGCAGCAGGATCAGCGCCTGCCCCGCGTGCTCGCTGCGGCTCTTCGCCAGCAGCGCGCCGGCTTCGGCGATCGGACCCTGGCGGCGATCCCACAGCGGCACGCTGACGACGACGCCGAAGCGCGTGTCGCGCAGCTCGTGGTCGCGCTCGCCGGCCAGCTTCAGCGCCACCTCGGGGTGTCGGCGCAGACGCTCCAGATCGAGCTGGCGTTCGGCGCGGCGCACCTCGGCCTGGCTGCGCTGCAGCTCCGGGTTGCGGGCCACCACTGCGGCCTGCAGCACGTCGAGCGGCTGCACCGCCACCGGGTCGACGAGCGAACCGTCGAGCCGGAAATCCGCCGGCAGATCCGGCCCGACCACCCCGCGCAGCGCCGCGCGGGCCTGGGCGATGCGCAGCTCGGCGCTCTCGGCGGCCTTCTGCGCGTTGAGCAGTTCGGTGTCGGCCTTGATCAGTTCGTAGCGCGGCGACTCGCCGGTATCGACGCGCACCGCCACCTTGCTGCGGATCTGCCCGGCCAGATCGCGGTCCTCGCGGGCCGCGCGCAGTTCGGCCTGGCGGCGCAGCACGTCGAAGTAACGCTGGTCGAGGCGCGCCAGCAGATCGTTCTCGAAGCCGCGGCGTTCGGCCTGACGGGCTTCGAGGCCGAAGCCCGCCGCGTCGATGCGGGCGTCGCGCTGCCACGGGTTGTCGAGGCGCTGCACGACTCCGAGGGTCTGGGCGGCCCCGCCGGCGACGCCCGGCACGCGGGCCTGGGTCCGGCCGGCGAGGAATTCCACCTCCGGGTTCGGCCACGCCGCGGCGGTGGTGACCTGAGCGCGGCCGGCGTCGACATGGGCGCGCGCGGCGGCGAGGGCGGGATGGCCGCTGCGCGCCACTTCGCGCAGCGCCGGCAGGGTGTAAGCCGCCGCGTCGGCGGCAGCCGGGGACGGAAAGGCCGCCGCCGTCATGGCGAGGGCCAGCACAAACTTGCTGAGCATGTCGATCCTTCAGCGTGGGGGGCACGCTGTTTTCGATTCACGGAAACGCCGGGCGGCGGCAGCCCGTGACGGACGGCCGGCGCGCGGCAGGCGGAAGGAAGGGATCAGCCGCGCCGGGGCGGCGGCGAGGCGGGCAGCGGAAGGATCGAGCGGAACACCGGCCGCACGGCGTCGGGCCGGTGTTCGACGAGGAAGGGCGCCGGCAGCGCAAAGCCGCTGACGAAGGCCGGGCAGTCGCCGGGTTCGTCGCCACCGCTGTCGAGCGGGGTGCACTGATCGACCTGCACCTGCTCGACCAGTTCGGTGGCCGAATCGTAGGCTTCTTCGGCGCACGCCGCCCCGGCCCAGACGAGCACGAGGCAGGCCAGCACGAGAGACAGCAGGCGGGAGAGGGTGCGGCGGATTCGTTGCATTGCAGCAATCAAGACCGGCAGCGCCGCCGGAAGTTCCCGGTTACAAAAAAATTCCGCGGCAGACGGCCGCCGCAGCGTGTCTATAATCGCTTCTTTTTTGCTTTCGCACCTCATCATGCTGCATCGCGTCATCCTGCTCCTGCTGGTCCTGCCGACCCTCGCCTTCGCCCAGATGACCCCGCCGCCGGTCGCCGCGCGGGCGTGGCTGCTTCTCGACGTCGGCTCCGGCCAGATCCTCACCGCCGAAAAGCTCGACGAGCGCATCGAACCCGCCTCGCTCACCAAGCTGATGACCGCCTACCTGACCTTCGCGGCGGTGAAGAACAAGACGCTGACGCTCGAACAGACCGTGCCGGTGTCGCCGAAAGCCTGGAAGGTGCCCGGCTCCAAGATGTTCATCGAGCCGCAGACGCCGGTCACCGTCAAGGAGCTGATCCACGGCATGATCATCCAGTCCGGCAACGACGCCTGCGTCGCGCTGGCCGAAGCGGTGGCCGGCTCGGAAGAAGCCTTCGTCCAGCTGATGAACAAGGAAGCCGCCCGCCTCGGCCTGAAGAACACCCACTTCGAGAACGCCACCGGCCTGCCGCACCCGTCGCACCTCACCAGCGTGCGCGACCTGTCGCTGCTGGCCACCGCGCTGATCCGCGACTTCCCCGAGTTCTACGCCATTTATTCCATCAAGGAATATACATATAACAAAATCAAACAGCCGAACCGCAACCGCCTGCTGTTCCTCGACCCCACCGTCGACGGCGTCAAGACCGGCCACACCGAAAGCGCCGGCTACTGCCTGATCGCCTCGGCCAAGCGCAACGAGCGGCGCCTGGTGTCGGTGATCGTCGGCACCACCGGCGACAGCGTCCGCGCCCAGGAATCGCAAAAGCTGCTCAACTGGGGCTACCTGGCCTTCGACACCGTCAAGGTCTACGCTGCCAATCAGGCGGTCAATGAGTTCCGCGTCTGGAAAGGCGCCGACAACAGCGTCAAGGCCGGCTTCCTGAACGATTTCGTGCTGTCGCTGCCCAAGGGCGACGCGGCCAAGCTGAAGGCCAACGTCGTCAGCCAGCAGCCGCTGCTGGCACCGCTCGCCAAGGGCCAGGCGATCGGCACCCTGCAACTGTCCATCGACGGCAAGCCGATCGGCGACTACCCGATCGTCGCCCTCGACGAAGTCCCCCAGGCCGGCTGGTTCGGTCGTGTGTGGGACGCGATCCGCCTGTGGTTCAAGAATCTGTGACCGACGCGGCGGCGCCAAAGGAGGCTTCGATGAGCGAAGAGCGCACGACCCTGCTCGAATTCCCGTGCTCGTTCCCGATCAAGATCATGGGCGCGCGGGTGGATGGCTTCGCCCAGACGGTGCTCGAAGTGGTGCTGCGTCACGCGCCCGACTTCGACGCCGCCGCGATGCAGATGCGGCCGTCGTCGAAGGGCAACTACCTGGCGATCACCTGCACCCTCAACGCCACCTCCCAGGCCCAGCTCGACGCGCTGTACCGCGAGCTGTCGTCGCACCCGATGGTGAAGGTGGTCCTGTGATCGTCCGGCGCCCCGGTTGCGTGCCTTACGAACCCACCTGGCAGGCGATGCAGGAATTCACCCGCACGCGCGATGCGGCGACGCCCGACGAACTGTGGCTGGTCGAGCACCCGCCTGTTTATACGCTCGGCCAGGCCGGCAAGCCCGAGCACCTGCTGCAGGCCACCGACATTCCGCTGGTCAAGATCGACCGCGGCGGCCAGATCACCTACCACGGCCCCGGCCAGGTGGTGGCCTACCTGCTGATCGACCTGCACCGCCGCCATCTCAAGGTGCGCGAGATGGTCAATCTGCTCGAACAATCGATCATCGACTGCCTCGCCGACTACGGCCTCGACGCCAGACGCCAGGACGGCGCGCCCGGCGTCTACATGGACGGCGCCAAGATCGCCGCCCTCGGCCTGCGCGTCAGAAACGGCTGCAGCTACCACGGATTGTCCCTCAACGTCGATATGGACCTTACACCATTTACGTGGATCAACCCGTGCGGCTATAGTGGGCTCAAAACGATACAACTCAAGGACTTCGGCGTGACCGAAGCCCCGGCCGACGTCGCCGAACGACTTCTCGGCCATCTCCGGCGACACTTCCCCGACGTCGCCCCCACCGCCTGACCAAAGGACACAGCCTGATGGAATCCGAGAGCCGCAAGCAGCGCGGCGCCGAAAAAACCGCCCGCATCCCGATCAAGATCGTCCCCGCCGAAAAGCTCCGCAAGCCGGAGTGGATCCGCATCAAGCTGGGCGCCGGCGCCGAGGTCGAACGCTTCAACGAGATCAAGGACACCCTGCGCGAACACAAGCTGCACACCGTCTGCGAAGAAGCCTCGTGCCCCAACATCCACGAATGCTTCGGCAAGGGCACGGCCACCTTCATGATCATGGGTGACATCTGCACCCGCCGCTGCCCGTTCTGCGACGTCGGCCACGGCCGCCCCGAACCGCTCAACGCCAGCGAGCCGGCCGACCTCGCCAAGACCATCGCCGCGATGCGCCTCAACTACGTGGTGATCACCAGCGTCGACCGCGACGACCTGCGCGACGGCGGCGCCCAGCACTTCGTCGAGTGCATCCGCGCCACCCGCGACGCCAGCCCGAAGACCCGCATCGAAGTGCTGGTGCCCGACTTCCGCGGCCGCATGGAGATCGCCCTCGACATCTTCGACGCCGCCCCGCCCGACGTCCTGAACCACAACCTCGAAACCGTGCCGCGCCTCTACAAGCAGGCCCGGCCCGGCTCCGACTACGCCTACTCGCTCGAGCTGCTCAAGCAGTTCAAGGCGCGCCACCCCGACGTGCCGACCAAGTCCGGCCTGATGGTCGGCCTCGGCGAAACCGACGACGAAATCCTCGAAGTAATGCGCGATATGCGCGCGCACAACGTCGAGATGCTCACCATCGGCCAATACCTGCAACCCTCCGGCGGCCATCTGCCGGTGCTGCGCTACGTCCATCCCGACACCTTCAAGATGTTCGAGACCGAAGCGCTCAAGATGGGTTTCAAGAACGCCGCCTGCGGCCCGATGGTCCGCTCCAGCTACTGGGCCGACCAGCAGGCCCACGGCGCCGGCGTGGTGTAAGCGCCGCCGCAACCGCCCCGAAAGCTGCCGCCGCACCGCCCCCCCGGGCCGTGCGGCGGTTTTTTTGCGCTTGGCCCCGGCATCCCCATGGCGTAGTATCCGGCCGCCCCCATCCCGTGGCCATCGCCGGAGTGCCGCCATGCCTTGGTTCATGCTGTTCGTCGCCATCATCGCCGAGGTGATCGGCACTTCGGTGCTCAAATCCACCGAGGGCTTCACCCGCCTGTGGCCGTCGGTGATCGTCGTGATCGCCTACGAGACGGCCTTCATTCTGCTGTCACTGTGCCTCAAGAAGATTCCGGTGGGTATCGTCTATGCGGTATGGTCCGGGGTCGGCGTGGCGCTGATCACGCTGGTGGCCTGGATCTTCCTCGACCAGCCCCTCGACGCTCCTGCTCTCGCCGGCCTCGCGCTGATCGTCGGCGGCGTGGTGATCATCAACGGCTTTTCGAAGACGACGACCGAGTAAACCCCCGCAGCTCAAGGACGCCTCCCATGCAGTGGTTTCTGCTCGCAGTGGCCATCGTTTCCGAAGTGATCGCGACGATGGCCCTCAAGTCCGCCAACGGTTTCCGCCGCTTCTGGCCGTCGGTGGTGGTGGTGTGCTGCTACTCGCTGGCCCTCTACCTGCTGTCGCGCACCCTCGACGTGCTGCCGGTGGGCATCGTCTATGCAATCTGGTCCGGCTCGGGGGTCGCCCTCGTCACGCTGGCCGGACGGGTCTTCTTCAAGCAGGTGCTCGACCGCCCCGCGATCATCGGCATCACCATGATCGTCAGCGGCGTGGTCGTACTGCAGCTGTTTTCCACGTCGATCACCCACTGATCCACCGCACACGCCGCCACAACATCGGCGTCCAGCCAGCCACGCAGTGTCATCGAACCTTTCTAAACTAGCCTCCTTCAGTTACAGAACCTTCGTTGGCCGGAATTCCGGCTCCCGTTTCCCCACCCCCGAGAGAGAAAACCCAAAATGAGCACACCGATCTACGACATCCCGCTGAAGAAGATCGACGGCAGCGCCGCCACCCTCGCCGAGCACGCCGGCGAGGTGCTGCTGGTCGTCAACGTCGCCTCCAAGTGCGGCCTCACGCCCCAGTACGCCGGCCTCGAAGCGCTGCACGAGAAATACCGCGACCGCAAGTTCGCCGTGCTGGGCTTCCCGGCCAACGATTTCGCCGGCCAGGAGCCGGGCAGCGATGCCGACATCGCCAGCTTCTGCACCCTCAACTACGGCGTGCAGTTTCCGATGTACGGCAAGATCGTCGTGACCGGGCCGGACAAGCATCCGCTCTACGCCGGGCTCACCGCCGCGCAGCCCGACACCGAAGACCGCGCCGGCATGGAAAACGCGCTGCGCGGCTACAAGATCGAGCCGACCGCGGCGCCCGAAGTGCTGTGGAACTTCGAAAAATTCCTGATCGGCCGCGACGGCCGGGTGCTGCGCCGCTTCGCGCCCGACACCGCGCCGGACGCCGACAAACTGGTCGCGGCGATCGAAGTGGCCCTCGCCGACTGATTCAGCGCCCGACCGGCACGCCGGCTGCCGCGAAGTAGGCGTCCAGCCGGCCGATCCAGCCGGCCTTCGCGTCGTCCGGCGCGAAGGCCGCCTCGAAACTGTTGCGCGCCAGGCGATACCAGGTGGCGGCGTCGAAGCCGAAGGCGGCCTGCACCGCGCGGATGTTGGCGCCCAGGTAGCCGCCGAAGTAAGCCGGGTCGTCGCTGTTGAGCGTCACCTTGGCACCGGCCGCGAGGAGTTGCGGCAGGCTGTGCTCGGCCATCGTCCGGAACACGCACAGCCGCGTGTTGGACAGCGGGCAGACGGTCAGCGGCACGCCGTCGCGGGCCAGCCGGGCCAGCACCGCGGCGTCCTCGACCGCCCGCACGCCGTGGTCGATGCGCCGCGCGCCGAGCAGGTCCAGCGCCTCGCTGATGTAGGCCGGCGGTCCTTCCTCGCCGGCATGCGCGACCACCGGCTTGCCGAGTGCGCGGCAGCGCGCGAACAGCCGCGCGAACTGCGACGGCGGATGGCCGCGCTCCGACGAATCCAGCCCGAAAGCGTGGATGCGGTCGATGAAAGGCTCGGCCTCGGCCAGCGCCGCGAAGCATTCCTCCTCCGGCAGATGGCGCAGGAAGCACATGATCAGCCGGCCCGACACGCCCCACCGCGCCGCCCCTTCGGCGAGGCCGTCCTCGAGCCCGTCGAGCACCGTCGCAAACGGAACGCCGCGCGCGGTGTGGGTCTGCGGATCGAAGAAGATCTCGGCGTGGATCACCCCGTCGGCCGCCGCCCGCCCGAGGTAGGCCACCGTCAGGTCGCGGAAGTCGGCGCGGGTGACGAGCACGCTGGCGCAGGCGTAGTAAAGGTCAAGGAAGGACTGCAGGCTGTCGAAGGCATAGGCCGCCTTCAGCGCCGCCTCGTCGGCGTACGGCAGGGTCACGCCGTTGCGGCGCGCCAGCGCAAAGGCCAGCTCCGGCTCGAGGCTGCCTTCGATGTGCAGATGCAACTCGGCCTTCGGCATGCCGAGGGCCAGACTGAGCGGATCGGGAGCAACTGCGGTCATGGTCGGACTCTCCGTGCGGACGATATCCGGCCATCTTAGGCCAGCCCTGAACCGGGCCGAAGAACTTTGGTGCCTTGGGCGAGACTCGAACTCGCACGGCTTGCGCCACTACCCCCTCAAGATAGCGTGTCTACCAATTTCACCACCAAGGCATGCGCACCGATGAAACAGAGCGCAGAAGGGCGCGCATTATAGTTCGGTCCGAGGCCAATATCAAGGTCGGTTTGTCGGACAGCAGCCTGCCGCGGCTTGTGTTAACGTGAAGCATCGGCGTCCTCGACGCAGCGGCGGGTTCGGGCCATGAACGAGCGTCCCATCCACTTCTATTTCCGCGGAGCCATCCAGCAGGTCGATGGCATCGAGACGACCCATACCGTTCTCCGCTACCTCCGCGAGCATCTCCACGCCACCGGCACCAAGGAAGGCTGCGGCGAAGGCGACTGCGGCGCGTGCACGGTGGTCGTCGGCGAGCGGGTGGACGGCCGGCTGCAGCTGCGCGCGATCAACGCCTGCATCCACTTCCTGCCGATGCTCGACGGCAAGGCGCTGTTCACCGTCGAAGACCTGGCTCCGCTCGCCAGCGGCGGCCTGCACCCGCTCCAGCAGGCGCTGGTCGACCGCCACGCCTCGCAATGCGGCTTCTGCACGCCGGGCTTCGCGATGTCGCTGTTCGCGCTCTACGCCAGCCACGCCGGCACCCCGCCGCGGGCCGCGGTCATCGACGCGATCGCCGGCAACCTGTGCCGGTGCACCGGCTACCGGCCGATCGTCGACGCGCTGCCGGCGGCCTGTGCGCAGCCGCGAGCCGACATCGACCGCCCGGCGGTGCTCGCCGCCCTCGACGCGCTGGCCGCGCTGCCGGCCCTCGACTACCGCGCCGGCGGCCGCCGGTTTGTCGCCCCGCGCAGCATCGAGGCCCTCGCCGCGGCCCGCCTCGCCGCGCCCGAGGCCCGCCTGGTGGCCGGCGCAACCGACCTCGCACTCACCGTCACCAAGCAGCTCCGCGACCCCGGCGACCTGATCTGGCTCGGCGCCGTGCCGGAGCTCAAAGCCATCGCCGGCGGCGCCCGCGGGCTTTCCATCGGCGCCGCCGCCAGCCTCACCGACGCCTTCGCGGCCCTCGTCGACTTCGACCCCGGCTGGGCCGAACTCGCCCGCCGCTTCGCCGCCCCGCCGGTCCGCAACGCCGGCACGCTGGGCGGCAACATCGCCAACGGCTCGCCGATCGGCGACGCGATGCCCGGCCTGATCGCCCTCGGCGCGCGCCTCGTGCTGCGCCGCGGCACGCAGCGGCGCAGCCTGCCGCTGGAAGATTTCTACCTCGCCTACCAGCGCACCGCCCTCGCCGCCGGCGAGTTCGTCGAGGCCGTCGAACTGCCGCCGGCCCCGGCCGGGCGCCTGTTCCGCTGCTGGAAGATTGCGAAGCGCCCCGACCAGGACATCTCCGCGCTCTGCGGCGCCTTCTCGCTGACGCTGGTCGACGGCCACGTCAACGACGTGCGCATCGCCTTCGGCGGCATGGCCGCCACGCCCCGCCGCGCGCCCGCGACCGAAGCCGCGCTGCGCGGCCGGCCGTGGAATGCCGCCTCCATCGACGCCGCCGGCGCGGTGCTGGCCGGCGAATTCACGCCGCTCGACGACCTGCGCGCCTCCGCCGCCTACCGTCGCCAGGCCGCCGCCGGCCTGCTGCGCCGCCTGTGGCTCGACAGCCGCGGCGCGCCGCGGCTCACCGACCTGGAGGCGCTGGAATGAACCGCGTCCCGCCGCCGGTCGGCCAGCCCCTGCCGCACGAAAGCGCCCACCTCCACGTCGGCGGCAGCGCGGCCTACACCGACGACCTGCCCGAACCGGCCGGCACGCTGCACG
>SSSX01000497.1 GCA_015657735.1 Zoogloeaceae bacterium | reverse complement strand
CGTGCCGCGGGCCGCCGCCGCAATTTGGGTCCGGCCCGGCAGTCGCTTAAACTACCCGCCTTTGCCGCCCGTCCGGCCAACCGAAATCCGCACCATGCACGACGCTCTCCCCCAGAAGCCCCATGTCGCGATCCTGTACGGCATCAAGAACTGCGACACGATGAAGAAAGCCTTCGCCTGGCTGGACCAGCACGGCGTCGCCTACCACTTCCACGACTACAAGCAGTCCGGCATCGACTCCGGCCGGCTCCACGCGTGGAGTGCGGCGATCGGCTGGAAGACGCTGCTCAACACGCGCGGCACCACTTGGCGCAAGCTGCCGCCCGAGCGCCAGGAGATCAGCACCCAGAGCGCCGCGGTCAAGCTGATGCAGGAGTTTCCCAGCCTGATCCGCCGCCCGGTGCTCGAGACGGCGTCCGGCCAGTTGCTGGTCGGCTTCGACGCCGACCTCTACGCCAGCCTCGCCACCGCCGCCGGAGCCGCCGAATGAGCGAATCGACCAGCTATGTGCAGCGCTTCCTGCTCGAAGAACTCGACATCCGCGGCGCCATCGTGCAGCTCGACGAAGTCTGGCGGGCGCTGCTCGAGAACCGCGATTACCCCGACGCGGTGCGCGATCTCCTCGGTGAGATGAGCGCCATCGCCTGCGTCGTCGGCGGCAACCTCAAGCAGTCCGGCCGCCTCACCATGCAGCTGCAGGGCCACGGCCCGGTCGGCCTGCTGGTCGTCGACGTCACCGAAACCCTCAACCTGCGCGGCTACGCCAAGGCCACCGCGGAGGCCGCCGGCAAGGCCGGCATCAATGATCTGATCGGCGACGGCCAGCTCCTGCTGACCCTCGACATGCCCGACCAGCGTCGCCCCTACCAGAGCTACGTGCCGATCGAGGGCGATTCCATCGGCGCCATCTTCGAGCACTACCTGACCCAGTCCGAACAGCAGCCCGCCGCGCTGCACGCCGCCTGCTCGGGCAGCAAGGCCGCCTGCCTGTTCCTGCAGAAGCTCCCCGACGCCGACAAGAAAGACCCGGACGGCTGGGACCGCGTCACCCGCCTCGCCGCCACGCTGCATGCCGACGAACTCCTCGGGCTGCCGGCCAAGGAGATCCTGACCCGCCTGTTCCACCAGGAAACCGTGCGCCTCTTCGATGCCCGCGCGGTCAGCCACGACTGGCCCCTCGACTGGGACAAGGTGCGCGGCATGCTGCGCTCGCTCGGCCGCGGCGAACTCGATGCGCTGCTCGCCGAACACGGCGAAATCGTCATCCACGACGACCTCTCGAACCACGAATACCGCCTGTCGGCCGACGACGTCGCGGCGCTCTTCGCCGACGCGCCGCCGGAACCCCGCACCTTGCACTGAACTGTCGGCAGACTTGCCCTAAACCCTTGTCAAAATGTAGACTTAGCAAGTTTTAGTCCGCACATTCCAAGCGCAAATCCATGGCCGACGCATCCCTGCAGGGCAAACTGATCGAGTTCAAAGGCGCCAGCCTGGCAGTGATGACCGCCAGCATCCGTGATACGGATGCGGTCCGCCTCGCCGATGCCCTGCACATGATGCTCGGCGGCATGCCCGACTTCTTCGCGGGCGAACCCGCCATCCTCGACTTCGCCCAGCTCGGCAATGCGCCCGAGCGGGTCGACTGGACCGCGCTGCTGAGCCTGCTGCGCCGCTACCAGCTGCAGCCGGTCGGCGTGCGCAACCTCGCCGAACACCTGCACGACGGCGCCCGCCGCGCCAATCTGGCCGTGCTCGGCCCCGATAGCCCGGCCGCCGAACGCCCGGTCGCGCCGCCGCCGGCGCCGGCCCCTGCACCGGCGCCCGTCGCCGAAACTCCCGCGCCGGCGCCTGCCGCCACCGCCGAACCCGCCCCCGCGCCGACGCTGGTCGTCGACCGCCCGCTGCGTTCCGGCCAGCAGGTCTATGCCAAGGGCGGCGATCTGGTCCTCCTCGCCGGCATGAGCCCCGGCTCCGAGATCATCGCCGACGGCAGCATCCACTGCTACGGCCCGCTGCGCGGCCGCGCCCTCGCCGGCGCCCGTGGCGACACCTCAGCACGCATCTTCAGCACCAATTTCGGCCCCGAACTGGTTTCCATCGCCGGCGTCTATCGCACCTTCGACCGCGGCATTCCGCAGGCCGTCGCCGGGCGCGGTGCCCAGGTCCGGCTGACCGGCTCGGACAACCTGCACACTCTCGAAATCACCCCGCTCCAGCACGACTGAAGCACATCAATACCGAAGGGAACACCGTGGCACGCGTCATCGTAGTAACGTCCGGCAAGGGCGGCGTCGGCAAGACCACCACCAGCGCGAGCATTTCCAGCGGCCTGGCACTGCGCGGCTTCAAGACCGCGGTGATCGACTTCGACGTGGGCCTGCGCAACCTCGACCTCATCATGGGCTGCGAGCGCCGCGTGGTGTACGACCTCATCAACGTCGTCAATGGCGAAGCCAACCTGCACCAGGCGCTGATCAAGGACAAGCACTGCGAAAACCTCTTCGTGCTGCCCGCCTCGCAGACCCGCGACAAGGACGCGCTGACCGAAGAAGGCGTCGAGAAGGTGCTCAAGGAACTCGAGCACATGGGCTTCGACTACGTGGTGTGCGACTCCCCGGCCGGCATCGAACGCGGCGCCGTGATGGCCCTCACCTTCGCCGACGAAGCGATCATCGTCACCAACCCCGAAGTGTCCTCGGTGCGCGACTCCGACCGCATCCTCGGCATCCTGCAGAGCAAGAGCCGGCGCGCCATCGAAGGCCGCGAAGCGGTCAAGGAACACCTGCTGGTCACCCGCTACGCGCCGAAACGCGTCGAGGACGGCGAGATGCTGTCGTACAAGGACGTGCAGGAACTCCTGCGCATCCCGCTGATCGGCGTCATCCCGGAATCCGACGACGTGCTGCAGGCCTCCAACCAGGGCACGCCGGCGATCCACCTCAAAGACAGCGACGTCGCCACCGCCTATCTCGACGTGGTCGCGCGCTTCCTCGACGAAGACCGCCCGCTGCGTTTCGTCGCCTACGAAAAGCCGGGCCTGCTGAAGCGGCTCTTCGGAGGCAAGTGAGATGTCCCTCCTGTCCTATTTCTTCGGCTCCAAGCAGAAGACCGCGGCGGTCGCCAAGGAGCGCCTGTCGCTGATCATCGCCCACGAGCGCAGCACCAACCGCGCACCGGATTTCCTGCCGGCGCTGCAGCGCGAACTGATCGAAGTGATTTCCAAGTACGTCAATGTCGGTGCCGACGACATCAAGGTCCAGCTCGAAAAGCAGGACAACTGCGAAATCCTCGAAGTGAACATCACGCTGCCCGAACAGCCGAAATAAACCCACCGCCCGGATGGTGAAATCGGTAACCACAGCGGACTTAAAATCCGCCGGCGCAAGCCTTGCGGGTTCAAGTCCCGCTCCGGGCACCATCGTTCTACACTGACACCGTGATCGTCCTCGACCTCATCTGCGACCGGGAGCACCGCTTCGAAGCCTGGTTCGCGTCGGGCGAGGCTTTCGAAGCGCAGCGTGCCGCCGGCCAGGTGAGCTGCCCGCAGTGCGCATCCCGCCACATCCGCCGCCTGCCGTCGGCGCCCTACGTTCAAACCTCGTCGCACTCGGCGAGTCCGGCGGAGCCCAATCCGGCCACCATCGCCGCGCGCCTGGTCGAAGCGCTGCGCAAGGCCGCCAGCCAGTCGGAGGACGTCGGCGAGCGCTTTCCCGAGGAAGCCCGCCGCATCCACTACGGCGACGCCGAGGAGCGGGCGATCCGCGGCAAGGCCAACAACGACGACCTGCGCGAGCTGATCGACGAAGGCATTCCGGTG
>SSSX01000065.1 GCA_015657735.1 Zoogloeaceae bacterium | reverse complement strand
TTCGAGCGGCTGGGACGACAGCGACAGGTCGAGCCACGGCGAGCCGACCCGCTGCAGCGTGCGGGCGCACAGTTCGGCGAGGCTGCCGGGGCCGACGCGCAGCAGGATCACCCGCGACTTGTCGGCCATCTGTTCGAGGCGCTTCTTCAGGTCGCGCAGTGGCACCGAGCGGGCGAAGGCGCCGAGGCCGAGCGGGCTCGGCGCGTTGGCCGGCTTGATGCGGGCGAGGCCGCGTTTGACCGCGGCGAGCAGCTTTTGCAGGGCGATCGGCTTTTCGAGAAATTCCATCGCGCCGATGCGGGTTGCCTCGACGGCGGTGTCGATGGTGCCGTGGCCCGACATCATGACCACCGGCATCGTCAGCTGGCCGTTGGCCGACCATTCCTTGAGCAGGCTGACGCCGTCGGTGTCGGGCATCCAGATGTCGAGGAGCACGAGGTCGGGGCGGGCGGCATTGCGGGCGGCACGGGCGGCGCCGGCGTTCTCGGCGAGGACGATGTCGTGCCCCTCGTCGCGCAGGATTTCCGAGAGGAGTTCGCGGATGCCGACTTCGTCGTCAACGATGAGAATTTTAGCCATGGGCTGGGGACTCTGGGTGAGGGGCGCTGCGCAGGCGGATGCGGATTTCCGCGCCGCCGGTTTCACGATTGGCGAGACGGATCTCGCCATCGTGTTCGTCGATTATTTTTTTTACGATGGCCAGGCCGAGGCCGGTGCCGCGGGCCTTGGTGGTGACATAGGGCTCGAAGGCCCGCGACAGGATTTCGGGCGGGAAGCCGGGGCCGTTGTCGCGCAGGATGAAGTCTACCCGCCGCGCATCGTTGCGGGTCGTCAGCCAGATCTGCGGTTCGTCGGTGTCGGCGAGGGCGTCTTCGGCGTTCTGCAGCAGGTTGTGGATGACCTGGCGGATCTGGGTCGCGTCGCCGAGCACGGCGGGCGTTTCGGTGGCGAGTTCGGCGTGGATCATCACCCGCGAGCCGTCGTAGAGGGCCAGCACGTCGCGCACCAGGGCGTTTAGGTCGACCGGCGCCATCATCGGGCTGGGCAGCCGGGCGTAATCGCGGAAGGCGTTGACGAGGTTCTTCATCGCCTCGACCTGGTTGACAATGGTCGTCGTCGAGCGTTCGAGCATCGCCCGGCCTTCTTCGTCGAGGCGGTCGGCGAGTTTGAACTGCAGGCGCTCGGCGGAGAGCTGGATCGGCGTCAGGGGGTTCTTGATCTCGTGGGCGAGGCGGCGGGCGACTTCGGCCCAGGCGGCGTTGCGCTGGGCGGCGATGAGGTGGGTGATGTCGTCGACGACCACCACCGAGCCGCCGCCGGTGCTGTCGGGCAGGCGGGTGCCGTGCAGCAGCAGGGTCTGGGTGCTGCCGTCGGGGTTGGAGAATTCGATCTGCCGGTTCCAGTCGGCCTCGGGGCACTGGAAGCCGGCGAGCAGGGCGTCGCGGAAGGCGGCATGGGCCTGCCAGTCTTCGAGGCGGGTGCGTTCGTAGTCGTGCAGTTCGTCGTTGAGGATAGTCATCGCGCCGTGGTTGGCAGCGCGCAGGTGGCCGTCCGGCGAGAAGGCGAGCACGCCGGCGGAGAGGTTGGCGAGGACGCTTTCGAGGTAGGCCCGGTTGCGCTCGACGGCGGCGC
>SSSX01000496.1 GCA_015657735.1 Zoogloeaceae bacterium | reverse complement strand
TGCGCCAGCCCGGGCGCCGTGGCTACGGCGTGGCGCTGCTGGCCGCACTGACCCTGCAGCTCAGCCTCGGCATCGCCAACGTGCTGCTGCAACAGCCCCTGCCGCTGGCCGTCGCCCACAACACCGGTGCCGCCCTGCTGCTGTGCGCAACGCTAGCCGCCACGGCGCGGGTGTTCACGCGCAACCCGGCCCGCGACCGGGTTCCGGCAGCGGGTTTTCCGCGGCGCTTCGAAGCCGTACGCTGATACCGCCGGGGCGCCGACGCTCAGTCACGCCCCCAACGCCTTGACGAGGGTTTCCAGGCGCAAGCCGTCCACCCGCGGCAGGCCGTAACCCGCGGCAACCGGAAAATCCTCGACCACACCGCTGCGCACGTAGCCCCGCCGTTCGTAAAACGCGATCAATTCGGGGCGGCTCGTCAGCACCGTCATCCGGAACGCCCGCGCCCCGAATTCCGCCGCCGCATACTGCTCGGCACACGCCAGCATCCGCTTGCCGAGCCCGGCGGCCTGCGCGGCCGGCTCGGTGGCGAGCATCCCGATGTAGGCCGCCGCGCCGGCCGGCGCCGGGATGGCCTCGACATTCACGCAGGCGACGATGGCGCCGCCGCGGCACAGCACCAGCACCGCCGAACCCGCGCGAAACAAGCGCCCGACCATCGTCGCGGAGGTTCGCGCACCGGCCACCCATGCGGCCTCGTGGGTCCACCCGCCAAGCTCCGCCGCCGGGCGATAGGCGCGATTGACCAGCGCGGCGATCTCCGCCGCGTCCGCCTCCGACGCCACGCGCATCACCGCCGACATGCCACGCTCAGGCGGCCAGCGCCGCCAGCAGCTTGCCGTGGATGCCGCCGAAACCGCCGTTGCTCATCACCAGGATGCGGTCGCCGTCCCGCGCTTCCGCCGCGATGGCCTTCACCAAGGCGTCGAGGTCATCCTCGACCACCGTCTTGGCGGCGATCGGCGCCAATGCCCCGCGGGCATCCCAGCCCAGGTTGGCGGCGTAGCAGAACACCTTGTCGGCCTGCGCGAGGCTGGCCGGCAACTGGTCCTTCATGACGCCAAGCTTCATCGTGTTGGAGCGCGGCTCCAGCACCGCCAGGATGCGCGCGTCGCCGACCTGACGGCGCAGCCCCTCGACGGTCAGGGTGATCGCCGTCGGGTGATGGGCGAAGTCGTCGTACACCGCCACCCCGCGCACCGTGCCGCGCAGTTCGAGCCGGCGCTTGACGCCCTCGAAGCGCGTCAGCGCGTCCAGCGCCACCTCCGGCGTCACCCCCACGTGCCGCGCCGCGGCAATCGCCGCCAGCGCGTTGACCCGGTTGTGAGTGCCCGACAGCGGCAGACGCCGGCGGCCGATCTCCTTGCCCAGATGGCGGACCACCACCTCGTCCTCCGCCGCCCCCTCGGCCACCGACCAGCCGGCGGCGTCGTTGAACCATTCCAGCTCCGACCAGCAGCCGCGGGCCATCACCCGCTGCAGCGATGCCTCGGCGGCATTCGCGACGATTCGCCCCGATTTCGGCACGATCCGCACCATATGATGGAATTGCGTTTCGATCGCCGGCAGATCGGCGAAGATGTCTGCGTGGTCGAATTCCAGATTGTTGAGGATCGCGGTGCGCGGGCGATAGTGAACAAATTTGGAGCGCTTGTCGCAGAAAGCCGTATCGTATTCGTCGGCCTCGATGACGAAGAACGGCGTCTCACCGAGCCGCGCCGACACCCCGAAGTTCTTCGGCACTCCGCCGACGAGAAAGCCCGGCTTCAAACCGGCATCTTCGAGAATCCACGCCAGCAGCGAAGTCGTCGTCGTCTTGCCGTGGGTGCCAGCCACCGCCAGCACCCAGCGCCCCTGCAACACGTTCTCGGCCAGCCACTGGGGGCCCGAAACATAGGGCAGACCCTGGTCGAGGATCGCCTCGAGGAGCGGATTGCCGCGCGAGATCGCGTTGCCGACGACGAACACGTCGGGCTTCAGCCCCAGCTGCTCGACACCATAGCCTTCGACGAGGCCGATGCCCTGCTCCTCCAACTGGGTGCTCATCGGCGGATAGACATTGGCGTCGCAGCCCGTCACCTTGTGGCCGGCGGCCCGCGCCAGCAGCGCCACGCCACCCATGAAAGTGCCGCAGATGCCAAGAATATGAATGTGCATGTGTTCCCAAACGCGGCAGAAACAGCGCCGCAACAGTCGTGTGTAGAATGGAGACTATTCTAATCGAACGGGGAGCTCCGACCGCCCATGACGCGCCCTGCCGTTCTGCACCGCAACAACCTGCGCCGCGAAATCGCCGCGCTGGCGGCCCGCATGATCGCCGAGGACGGCATCAGCGATTACGGCTTCGCCAAACGCAAGGCCGCGCGCCAGCTTGGCGCCCTCAACGCCGACGAACTCCCGAACAACGCCGAGATCGAGGCCGAAGTCCGCACCCATCTGGCGCTTTTCCAGGACGAGGAACACCTCGAACGACAGCACGCGATGCGCCTCGCCGCGATCGAAGTGATGCGCGAACTGCAGGATTTCCGCCCCTATCTCACCGGCGCCGTCCTCGAAGGCACCGCCGGGCGCTATTCGGAAGTTGAACTCGACCTCTTCCCCGAAAGCGCCAAGGAAGTCGAAATCTTCTTCCTCAACCACGGCGTCGCCTACGAACACCGCGAACCGCGCCGCAACCAGCCCGACGCCCCCGAGGCCATCCTCGCCTTCGACTGGGACGACATCCCCGTCAGGCTGCGCATCTACCCGCCGGACGTCGAGCGCCTGAACCGCCGCGGCGGCCACGGTGCGCGCCCGGTGGAACGGGCACGTCTCGCCGTCGTCGAAACCCTCGTCGGCGCCGGCCCGGCCGCCGCCCCCCGCCCATGAACCGGACCCGCACCGTCGTCCTCACCGCCGCCGTCGCGCTGGCCGCCGGTGCCGCCGGCGTATTCACCGCCCACCAAGATCAGCCGGCTGCCGGCTCGGCAAGCCAGCAGGCCGCCCTCGACAAGCTGCTGGCCCTCGAGCTGCCTGACAGCGCCAGCGCCAAGCGCCCCCTTTCCGAGTGGAAGGGCAAGGTGCTGGTCATCAACTTCTGGGCCACCTGGTGCCCGCCGTGCCGCAAGGAAATCCCGGCTTTTTCGGCGATGAGCACCAAGTACCGCGACCACGGCGTGCAGTTCGTCGGCGTCAGCATCGACACCGAAAGCAACGTCCGCGACTTCCAGACGAGGTATCAGGTGAGCTACCCGCTGGTGATCGCCTCGCCGTCGGCGGTGCAACTCACCGAAGCCCTCGGCAACACCTCCCAGGCCCTGCCATTTACGGTGATCGTCGCCAAAAATGGCACGATCGGCCTCGTCAAGCTCGGAATGCTGTCGGAAGCCGAACTCGACCGCAAACTCGCCGAACTGACCCGCTCCTGAACGCCGTCCGCCAGCCCAAGTGGTGGACAACTTGCGTCGAAGTGCGGCAAACTTGCGTTCATGACGCGTAAAAACCGCTCCCGGGCCGGCGACTCGGCAGACCCGCCGCAGCCTCGCGCAGGCCATCCGCACAGCGCCCGGGCACCGTCTTTCAGCGCCCTCGAATGCGCGCGCTCCCACCTCCGCAACACCTGCGGCTAAACCAGACATCGGCCGACCTGCCGTCCGGCAGGCCGGCCTCAACAACAAGGGGAACACAATGGATCTTCGCAAGCTCAAGAAATTGATTGACCTGGTCCAGGAGTCCGGCATTTCCGAGCTGGAAGTCACCGAGGGCGAGGAAAAAGTCCGTATCGCCAAGCACGCTTCCGGCCCCGCGCCGGTCAATTACGTCACCCAGGTTCCCGCCGCCCAGGCGCCGATGGCCGCCCCCGTGGCCGCTGCCGCGCCGGCGCCGGTCGAGCCCGCCGTGCCGGACGGCCACGAAGTCAAGTCGCCGATGGTCGGCACCTTCTACCGTGCCAGCGCCCCGGGCGCCAAGCCGCTGGCCGAGATCGGCCAGAGCGTCGCCGTCGGCGACGTGCTGTGCATCATCGAAGCCATGAAGCTGATGAACGAGATCGAAGCCGACGCCGCCGGCACCATCAAGGCGATCCTGGTGGAAAACGGCGAACCCGTGGAGTTCGGCGAACCTCTGTTCATCATCGGCTAAGCCATGGCCATGTTCGAGAAAATCCTCATCGCCAACCGGGGTGAAATCGCCCTCCGGGTGCTGCGGGCCTGTCGCGAGCTGGGCATCAAGACCGTCGCGGTCCACTCCCAGCCCGACGCCGAGGCCAAATACGTCAAGCTCGCCGACGAATCGGTGTGCATCGGCCCGGCCTCGTCGACGCTCAGCTACCTCAATATTCCGGCCCTCATATCGGCAGCAGAAGTAACCGACGCCGAAGCCATCCACCCCGGCTATGGCTTCCTGTCCGAAAACGCCGATTTCGCCGAGCGGGTCGAGCAGTCCGGCTTCGTCTTCATCGGCCCGCGCGCCGAAACCATCCGCCTGATGGGCGACAAGGTGTCGGCCAAGGACGCGATGAAAGCCGCCGGCGTGCCCTGCGTGCCCGGTTCCGACGGCGCGCTGCCTGACGATCCGAAGGAAATCGTCAAGATCGCCCGCGCCATCGGCTACCCGGTGATCATCAAGGCGGCCGGCGGCGGCGGCGGTCGCGGCATGCGCGTGGTGCATACCGAAGCGGCGCTGCTCAACGCCGTCACCACGACCCGCTCCGAAGCCGGCGCCTTTTTCGGCAACCCGATGGTCTACATGGAGAAATTCCTGGAAAACCCGCGTCACGTGGAAATCCAGATTCTCGCCGATCAGCACGGCAACGCCATCCATCTGGGCGAACGCGACTGCTCGATGCAGCGCCGCCACCAGAAAGTCATCGAGGAAGCGCCCGCGCCGGGCATCGAACGCCGCCACATCCTGCGCATCGGCGAACGCTGCGCCGAAGCCTGCCGCAAGATCGGCTATCGCGGCGCCGGCACCTTCGAATTCCTCTACGAGAACGGCGAGTTCTACTTCATTGAGATGAACACCCGGGTCCAGGTCGAACACCCGGTCACCGAACTCATCACCGGCGTCGACATCGTTCAGGAACAGATCCGCGTCGCCGCCGGCCAGAAGCTGCGTTACAAGCAGAAGGACATCGTCTTCCACGGCCACGCGGTCGAATGCCGCATCAACGCCGAAGATCCGTTCAAGTTCACGCCGTGCCCCGGCAAGATCGTCAACTGGCACGTCCCCGGCGGCCCCGGCATCCGCGTCGACTCGCACGTCTACAACGGCTACACCGTGCCGCAGCACTACGACTCGATGATCGGCAAGCTGATCGCCTACGGCGACACCCGCGACCAGGCCATCCGGCGCATGCGCATCGCGCTGTCCGAGATGCTCGTCGAGGGAATCAAGACCAACATCCCGCTGCATCAGGAACTGATGCTCGATGCCCGCTTCGTCGAAGGCGGCACCAGCATCCACTACCTCGAGCACAAGCTGGCGGGGCGCAACGAGGTAAGCAAAGGCTGATGTGGCTCTCGGTCATCCTGCAAGCTGA
>SSSX01000495.1 GCA_015657735.1 Zoogloeaceae bacterium | reverse complement strand
CTGGATGTCCTCGGCGCGGCGCACGCGGATCGCCTTGCAGCCGAGCCCTTCGACCACCGCGACGTGGTCCACGCCGTAGCCTTCGGTCTCGGGCGCGTTGATGTTCTCGAACGCCAGCTGCACGCAGTAGTCCATGTCGAAACCGCGCTGCGACTGGCGGATCAGGCCGAGGTAGGCGTTGTTCACCACCACGTGGATGTACGGCAGCTTGAACTGGGCGCCGACCGCGAGCTCCTCAATCATGAACTGGAAGTCGTAGTCGCCGGAGATCGCCACCACCTTGCGCGCCGGATCGGCCGCGCACACGCCGAGCGCGGCCGGGATGGTCCACCCGAGCGGGCCGGCCTGGCCGCAGTTGATCCAGTGGCGCTCGCGATAGACGTGCAGGAACTGGGCGGCGGCGATCTGCGACAGGCCGATGGTGCTGACGTAGCAGGTGTCCTTGCCGAAGGCCTTGTTCATTTCCTCGTAGACCCGCTGCGGCTTCATCGGCGTGGCGTCGAAGTGGGTCTTGCGCTGCAGCGTGCGCTTGCGCGCCTGGCAGTCCTCGACCCACGCACGGCGGTCGGCGAGGCGGCCGGCGGCCTGCATCTCGCGGGCCACGGCGAGCAGCTGGTCGAGGGCCGCGCCGGCGTCGGAGACGATCCCGAAGTCGGGCCCGAAGACGCGGCCGATCTGGGTCGGCTCGATGTCGATATGCACGAACTTGCGGCCTTCGGTGTAGACGTCGACGGAGCCGGTGTGACGGTTGGCCCAGCGGTTGCCGATGCCGATCACGAAATCGGCGGCGAGCATCGTCGCGTTGCCGTAGCGATGGGAAGTCTGCAGGCCGACCATGCCGGCCATCAGCGGGTGGTCGTCGGGGATCGTGCCCCAGCCCATCAGGGTCGGAATCACCGGCACGCCGGTGAGTTCGGCGAACTCCTGCAGGCGGGCCGCCGCGTCGGCGTTGATGACGCCGCCGCCGGCGACGATCAGCGGGCGTTCGGCGGCATTGAGCATTGCCATCGCCTTCTCGGCCTGGGCGCGGGTCGAGGCCGGCTTCCAGGCGCCGAGGGATTCGTAGGTGTCGATGTCGAACTCGATCTCGGCCATCTGCACGTCGAAGGGCAGGTCGATCAGTACCGGGCCGGGGCGGCCGGAGCGCATCAGGTGGAAGGCCTGCTGGAACACGCGCGGCACCAGCGCCGGCTCGCGCACCGTGACCGCCCACTTGGTGACCGGCTTGGCGATGGATTCGATATCCACCGCCTGGAAATCTTCCTTGTACAGCCGGGCGCGCGGGGCCTGGCCGGTGATGCACAGGATCGGGATCGAATCGGCCGAGGCGGAATACAGCCCGGTGATCATGTCGGTGCCGGCCGGGCCGGAGGTGCCGATGCACACGCCGATGTTGCCGGCTTTGGCGCGGGT
>SSSX01000064.1 GCA_015657735.1 Zoogloeaceae bacterium | reverse complement strand
GCGCTTGCGAAAGGGCAAGGAAACGTAAGGGCCCGGCAGCGGCGGCGCGTCAGGCCCCGTAGCCGAGAATCGCCTTCGTCTCGAGGAATTCCTCCAGCCCCCAGGCGCCCCACTCGCGGCCGAGGCCGGACTGCTTGTAGCCGCCGAAGGGCGCCGTCGTATCGACCGGCGCGCCGTTCAGATGCACGTTGCCACTGCGCAGGCGGCGGGCGACGCGGCGGGCCCGTTCGAGGTCGCCCGACGACACGTAGCCCGACAGGCCGTAGGGCGTGTCGTTGGCGATGCGGATCGCGTCCTCCTCGTCGCGGTAAGGCAGGATCGACAGTACCGGGCCGAAGATTTCCTCGCGGGCGATGGTCATCCCGCCGCTGACCCGGCTGAAGATCGTCGGCCGCGCGAAGAAGCCGCGTTCGATGCCGTCCGGCCGGCCCGGGCCGCCGGCCACCAGCCGGGCGCCCTCGGCGATGCCGGCCTCGATGAACTGCTGGACGCGGCGGAACTGCGCCGCGTTGGCCAGCGGCCCCATCGTCGTGGCGTCGGCCCGCGGATCGCCGACGACGATCTTGGCCAGCGCCGCCGCGGCCAGCGCTTCGACCTCGTCGATGCGCTCCGCCGGCACCAGCAGCCGCGACGGCGCGTTGCAGTTCTGGCCGCTGTTGAGCATCAGCGTCAGCACGCCGTGCTTGACCGCCTTCGGGAAGTCGGCGTCGTCGAGCAGGATGTTGGCCGACTTGCCGCCGAGTTCCAGCGCGACCTTCTTCAGCGTGTCGGCGGCGGCCTTCATGACGAGCCGGCCGGCGCGGGTCGAGCCGGTGAAGGAAATCATGTCGACCTCGGGGTGGGCCGCCAGCGCCGCGCCGACGCCTTCGCCGTCGCCATTCACGAGGTTGAAGACGCCGGCCGGCACGCCGGCCTCGTCGAGGATTTCGGCCAGCACGACGGCCGACAGCGGCGCCAGCTCGCTCGGCTTGAGGACCATCGTGCACCCGGCGGCGAGCGCCGGCGCGATCTTGCAGGCCATCTGGTTGGCCGGCCAGTTCCACGGCGTGACCAGCGCGCAGACGCCGATCGGCTCGCGCACGATGCGCGTCGCGCCGTGGGCCTTGTCGAAGGAAAAATCCTGCAGCGCCGCCGCCGCGGCGCGGAAGTGGCCGAGGCCCGAGGCAGCCTGGGCGCCGCTGGCCAGCATCTTGAACGGCGCGCCCATCTCGGCGCTGATGGCCTGCGCGATGTCGTCGAAGCGCTTTTTGTAGGCCGCGCCGATGCGCGCCAGCAGGTCGAGACGCACCTCCCGGCTGGTCGCCGCGAAGGCCGGGAAAGCCGCCCGCGCGGCGGCCACGGCGCGCTCGACGTCGGCCGCGCTGCCCATCGCGATGGACGCCACCGGCGCCTCGCTGGCCGGATCGATAACGTCACGCCGGGCTGCGCCGGCCGGCGCGGTCCACTGCCCGTCGATGTAGAACTGATGGTGATGCATGGCGTCCCTCCGCTCACGAATTGGTCGGGACGTAAGGTAGCGGCCGGCGGCCGGGATGGGAAGCGGAAAACCGCCGCGCGACGCCGGGCGGCGCGCGGAACGCTCAGCCGCGCAGGGTTTCGGCGTGGCGCGCGGCGCGGTAGAAGGCGAGCACGCGGCGGACGTATTCCTGCGTCTCGGCGAACGGCGGGATGCCCTTGTAGCGGGCCACATTGCCTTCGCCGGCGTTGTAGGCGGCGGCGGCCAGCGCCACGTCGCCCTTGAACTGGGCCAGCAGCAGCCGCAGGTAGGCGAGGCCGCCGCGGACGTTCTGCTCCGGATCGAGCGCGTCGCGGACGCCGAAGCGTTCGGCGGTGTCGGGGATCAGCTGCATCAGCCCGACGGCGTTCTTCGGCGAGCGGGCGGCGGCGTCGAAATTGGATTCGGTGCGCACGATGGCGAGCGCCAGACGCGGGTCGACCTGGAAGCGCGGGGCCAGCTTCTGCACCAGCTGGGCATGACGACGCTTGTCGGCCGGCAGCGCCTTGACGAAGCGTTCGACGACTTCGTGGGGCACCGCCTCGCCGCTGTCGGCGGCGGCCGGCACGGCCGGCGGCGTGCCGCTGACCAGGCAGTCGGGCAGGCGCTCGCCGGCAGCCAGCGGACCGACCAGGCTGCGGGCCTTTTCGTGGCCGCGCTGGGCGGCGATCGACAGCAGGGTGGTGGCGACCTGGTTGTCCCGCACGACGCCCTGCCCCATCAGATACAGGCGGCCGAGGCGGTACTGGCCCTCGACGCTGCCATCGCGGGCGGCGGCGCAGTAGTGCGCGGCGGCCAGCCCGGGCTGGCGGTTGGCTTCGGCGCGGAAGCCGTT
>SSSX01000494.1 GCA_015657735.1 Zoogloeaceae bacterium | reverse complement strand
GCGCCGTCGTACCAGGCGCCTTCCATCTGGCGCATCTCGCGCCGGATGACCTCGTCGCGGGTCCGTGCGTTGCCGGCAAAGCTGATCTTGCGCACATACACGCGGCGACCCGGATCGACAAAAAAGGTGAAGGCCACTTCCCGCTTGGCCTTGTCCACCTCGGGCGCGGCATTCACGTTGGCGAAGGCGTAGCCGTCGTTGCCGAGGCGGTCGCTGATCGCCTTGGTGGTCGCGGTGACGTTGTCGCGGACGAAGGTTTCGCCCGCCTTGAGCTTGACGAGTTTCTGCAACTCTTCTTCCGGCACGACCATGTTGCCGGCCAGCTTCACATCGGAGACGGTGTACTTTTCACCCTCGCTGATCGCCAGCGTGATGTAGATGTCTTTCTTGTCGGGCGTGATCGAAACCTGGGTGGAGTCGATGCTGAAATCGAGGTAGCCGCGGTTCAGGTAGAACGAGCGCAGGGCCTCGATATCGGCCGACAGCTTCTGCTTCGAGTACTGGTCGGTCTTCGAAAACCACGTGAACCACCCCGGCGTCGTCAGCGTGAACAGCTCGACGAGCTCCTTTTCCTTGAAGACCTTGTTGCCGATGATGCTGATCTGCCGGATCTTGGCCGCATCGCCTTCAACCACGTTGAAATTGACGCCGACGCGGTTGCGCTCCAGCGGCGTGACGGTGGTCGTGATCTGCACACCGTAAAGGCCCTTCGAGAGGTACTGGCGCTTGAGCTCCTGCTCGGCGCGTTCGAGCAGAGCCCGGTCGAAGATGCGCGACTCGGCCAGCCCGACTTCCTTCAGCCCCTTCTTCAGCGCATCCTTTTCGAATTCCTTGATGCCGACGAAATCGATCTGCGAGATGGCCGGACGCTCGTCGACGAGAACGATGATCACATCGTTCTCGACCTCGATCCGCACGTCCTTGAAGAAACCGGTGGCGAACAGCGACTTGATGGCCTGGGACGCCTTCTCTTCCGAGAAACGCTCGCCGACCTTGACCGGAAGGTAGCTGAACACCGTCCCGGCTTCGGTCCGCTGGATGCCTTCAACGCGAATATCTTTGACGACGAATGGCTCGAAGGCCAAGGCGGGCGATGCGGCGAAAAGCGCGGCGATCACCCCGGGAAGAAGCTTGGATTTCATCCGATTTCAGCTAGCAACAAGGCGGTTGATGTCGTTGTAGAAGGCAAAAGCCATTAGCGCCGCCAGCAGAGCCATTCCAATCTGCTGGCCTATTTCCATGATCCGCTCGGAAACCGGGCCGCCCTTGATGATCTCTATCACATAATACAGCAAGTGCCCACCATCGAGCACCGGCACCGGCAGCAGATTGAGCACTCCAAGGCTGATGCTGATGAGCGCCAGGAAGCGGATGTAATGGGACCAGCCCATCCGCGCCGACTGACCGGCAAAATCGGCGATCGTCACCGGACCGCTGAGATTCTTGACCGAAACCTCGCCGACGATCATCCGCCCCATCATCGACAGGCTCATCGCCGCGGTGTCCCAAGTCTGGCCGACGCCCTTGGCGAGCGCATCGACGACATCGTAGCGGACGGTCACGAACAGCAGGTCGCGCTGCGCATCGGCGTCGGCCATCGCCACGCCGATGCGTCCGATGGTCCGGCCGTTCTCGTCGACAGCCTTCGGCACGACCTGCGCGACGAGCGCCCGGCCGTCACGGACGACTTCGATCTCCAGCGACTGTCCGGCCGCATCGCGCACCGTCGCCACCAGATCGGCCCACGAGTCGACCGTCCGCGCGCCGATCCGCACGACCCGATCACCCGTCTGCAGGCCGGCCGCCTGCGCGGCACCGTCCGGACTGAGCTTGCCGAGCACCGCCGGCAGCTTCGGACGATAGAGACGCAAACCCAGCTGGCCCGCCACGTCCTGCTGACCCTGATCGACTTCGACATTGGCCGGATCGAGCTTCCGGAAATTGATCTCGCGGCTGCCGTTGATCGTCTCGATCGTCGCGACGCTATGCGCCAGCGCCGCGTCGAGGAGCTTCCAGCGGAACTCCTGCCATGTCGCCACCGCGCTGCCGTCGATCGCGCGGATCAGCTCGCCGTCCCGAAAACCGGCCCGCTCCGCTTGGCTCCCGGCCTCCGGCGGACCGACGCGGGGGCGCAGCTCT
>SSSX01000493.1 GCA_015657735.1 Zoogloeaceae bacterium | reverse complement strand
TGACACCATCGCCGCCTTTTTCGCTTTAAAGCCGCCATGAATCGCTACCCTCTCTGGAAGTACATCACCATCGCCGTCGCGCTGGTCCTCGGCTTCGTCTACACCCTGCCGAACTTCTTCGGCGAATCGCCGGCCGTGCAGTTGTCCAGCGCGCGGGCGACGATCAAGGTCGACGACAAATCACAGGCCCGTGTCGAAGAGGCCCTGAAAGCGGCCGGCATCGCCCACGACGGCATCCAGCTCGACTTCAACGGGGTCAAGACCCGCTTCAAGGACACCGACACCCAGTTGAAGGCCAAGGACGCGCTGGAGAAAGCCTTCAACCCCGACCCGGCCGATGCCCAGTACGTCGTCGCCCTCAACCTGCTGAGCGCCTCGCCGCAGTGGCTGACGGCGCTGCACGCGCTGCCGATGTACCTCGGCCTCGACCTGCGCGGCGGCGTGCACTTCCTGCTCGAAGTCGACATGAAGGGGGCGCTGCAGAAGCGCCTCGACTCGACCGCCGCCGACCTGCGCACCGTGCTGCGCGACAAGAACCTGCGCCACGCCGGCCTGAACCGCGAGGGCGACCGCATCGTCGTCAAGTTCCGCGACGCCGAGACGCAGACCAAGGCCCGCTACGTTATCGCCGACAACCAGCCCGATCTCGACGTCGTCGAAGCCGGCGACGCCTCCGAGCCGCGCCTGGTGGCCACCCTGAAGCCGCAGGCCCAGAACAAGATCGGCGAATTCGCGCTGAAGCAGAACATCACCACGCTGCACAACCGGATCAACGAGCTCGGCGTCGCCGAGCCGGTCATCCAGCAGCAGGGCGCCGACCGCATCGTCGTCCAGTTGCCGGGCGTGCAGGATACCGCCAAGGCCAAGGACATCCTCGGCCGCACGGCAACCCTGGAAATCCGCATGGTCGACGATTCGCCGGGCGCCCTCGAGGCGGCGCTGGCCGGTTCGCCGCCCTATGGCACCGAGGTGTACAACGAGCGCGGCGGCCAGCCGCTGCTCGTCAAGAAGCAGGTCGTGCTGACCGGCGACCGCCTGACCGACGCCCAGCCCGGCTTCGACAACCAGACCCAGGAGCCGGCCGTGCACCTGACGCTGGACGCTGCCGGCGCCCGCATCTTCAAGGATGTCACCCGCGAGAACATCAACAAGCGCATGGCCATCCTGCTCATCGAGAAGGGCAAGGGCGAAGTGGTCACGGCGCCGGTCATCCGCAGCGAAATCGGCGGCGGCCGGGTGCAGATTTCCGGCCGCATGACCACTTCGGAAGCCAACGACACCGCGCTGCTGCTGCGCGCCGGCTCGCTAGCCGCGCCGATGGAGATCATCGAGGAACGCACCATCGGCCCCTCGCTCGGTGCCGAGAACATCCGGAAGGGTTTCCACTCGACGATGTGGGGCTTCGTCGCCATCGCCGTCTTCATGATCCTCTACTACCAGGTGTTCGGCGTCGTCTCGGTGCTCGCCCTGGCCTCCAATCTGCTGTTCCTGGTCGCCCTGCTCTCGCTCTTGCAGGCGACGCTGACCCTGCCCGGCATCGCCGCCATCGCGCTGACGCTGGGCATGGCCATCGACGCCAACGTGCTGATCAACGAGCGGGTGCGCGAGGAACTGCGCGCCGGGATGCCGCCGCAGGCAGCAATTTCCGAAGGCTACGAACGGGCCTTCAACACCATTCTCGACTCCAACATCACCACGTTGATCGCCGGCCTCGCCCTGCTCATCTTCGGCTCCGGCCCGGTGCGCGGCTTCGCCGTGGTGCACTGCCTGGGCATCCTGACCTCGATCTTCTCGTCGGTGGTCGTCTCGCGCGGCC
>SSSX01000492.1 GCA_015657735.1 Zoogloeaceae bacterium | reverse complement strand
AGGGTGTTGGCGAGGATCAGCGGCCAGGCCTTATCGAGGATGCCGTAGACCAGCCACAGGCCGATGCCGGTGGTGAAGGCGAGGTACATGCCGAGCGAGACGTCGTCCACCGAGCGGGTGCGCCAGGTGTGCAGCACCTGGGGCACGAAGGCGGTGGTGGTGAGGACGGCGGCGACGTAGCCGATGAGATCCTTGTAGTCATGCAAGCTCATGACTCACCCCGAGTTGCGCAGGCCGGCGGCGATGCCGTTGATCGACAGCCGGATGGCCCGGCGGATGCGTTCGTCCCCATCCCCGTCATTCCCGTTCCCATCCCCCGCGCCGTGGCGGTAGCGCCGTAGCAATTCCACCTGCACGTGGTTGAGCGGATCGAGGTAGGGGATGCGGTTGCGCAGCGCGTCCTTGAGCTGCGGGCTGGCGTCGAGGAGTCCGGTCTGGCCGGTGATGCGCAGCACGGCGTCCACGGTGGTGGCGTGCTCGGCCTGGATGCGCGGGAAGATGGCGGCGGCGAGGGCCGGGTCTTCGACCAGACTGGCGTAGCGGCCGGCGATGGCGATGTCGCTCTTGGCGAGGACCATCTCCATATTGCCGAGCAGGCTGGCGAAGAACGGCCAGTCGCGGTACATGGCCTGCAGGCGGACGTGGCCGGCGTCGCCGTGGCGGGCCAGGTAGGCGCCCATCGCGCTGCCGAAGCCGAACCAGCCGGGCAGCATCAGGCGGCACTGGGCCCAGCTGAAGACCCACGGGATGGCGCGCAGGTCCTCGATGGCGGCGGACGGCTTGCGCGACGCGGGACGGCTGCCGATGTTGAGGTCGGCGATTTCGGCCAGCACGGTGGATTCGCGGAAGTAGCGCGCGAAGCCCTCGGTCCCGTACACCAGCGCCCGGTAGGCGGCGAAGGCGGCGGCCGAGAGTTCGTCCAGCGCCTCGACGAAGTCGGCGCGCGGGGCGTCGCCGCCTCCGCCGGGCAGGCTCGCTTCGAGCGTGGCGGCGACCAGCACTTCGAGGTTGGCGAGGCCGGCTTCGGGGCGGCCGTACTTGGCGGCGATCACCTCGCCTTGTTCGGTGAGGCGGATCTGGCCCTGCACGGCGCCCTTCGGCTGGGCCAGGATGGCCTGGTAGCTGGGGCCGCCGCCGCGCCCGACCGAGCCGCCGCGGCCGTGGAAGAGGCGCAGGCGCACGTTGCGGCGGGCGAACACGGCGACCAGCGTGGTCTCGGCCTTGAAGAGTTCCCAGCCGGAGGTCAGGAAGCCGCCGTCCTTGTTGCTGTCGGAGTAGCCGAGCATCACCTCCTGGGTGTCGTCGCGGGAGGCCAGCAGACGCTGGTAGGCATGCAGCGACAGCAGGCGGTCCATCACCGGGCCGCTGTTCTGCAGGTCGGCGATGGTCTCGAAGAGCGGGACGATGTTCACGTCCACGCGCCCGGCCTCGGGGTGCAGCAGGCCGCATTCCTTGAGCAGCAGGGCCACCTCCAGCATGTCGGAGACACCGTCAGTCTTCGAGATGATGCAGTTGGGCACCGCCGCCGGGCCGTAGCGCAGATGCGCCTGGCGGGCGGCGCGGAAGATCGCCAGCTCGCCTTCGGTCTCGGCGGAATAGCTGCGGAACGGCGAGGTCAGCGGGCGCGGCGAGGCGATCTCGGCGAGCAGCAGTTCGATGCGCGCGCCTTCGCGCAGGCGCAGGTAGCCGGTGCCCGGGTGGGCGGCTTCGAGCAGCTCGGCGACGACGCGTTCGTGCACGTCCGAGTTCTGGCGCAGGTCGATGGGGGCGAGGTGGAAGCCAAACACGTCCACCGCCCGCCGCAGGCGCCGCAGGCGGCCGCGGGCCAGCGGCGCGCAGCCGTGGGCGCGGAGCGAATCGCGAACGGTGCGCAGGTCGGCGGCCAGCGCCGCGGGGCTGGCGTAGGGCCGGGTGTCGCCGGCGGCCGGCCGGCCGGTGAGCGGCGCGGCGGTGGCCTCGAGGCGCGCCAGGATGCCTGACAGGGCGCGCCGGTAGGGCTCGTCCATGCGGTGCGGCGAGCGGTCCGGCGAGGCGGCGGCGAGGGCCAGCAGCGCGTCCGAGGCGCCGGCCAGCAGCTCGGCGACGGACAGCTGCGAGGCGAGGGTGGCGACTTCCTCCCGATACCAGGCGAACAGGCGGCGGGCCTGGGTGGCGAGGGCTTCTTCGAGCACCTCGGCGGTGACGAAGGGGTTGCCGTCGCGGTCGCCGCCGATCCAGCTGCCGACGTTCAGGAAGCCCGGCAGCTCGGGGGCGTCCGCCGCGTCGTCGGCACCGTCGGCGCGCGCCAGACGGTCTTCGAGGCGGGCGTAGAGATGCGGCAGCTCGGTCAGGAAGGTGCTGTCGAAGTACGACAGGCCGTTGCTCACCTCGTCCATCACCGACAGTGTGCTGAAGCGCAGCATGCGCGTCTGCCACAGGGTCAGCACGGCGCGGCGCAGCGCGTCGGCGTTGGCT
>SSSX01000491.1 GCA_015657735.1 Zoogloeaceae bacterium | reverse complement strand
TTGGAGGCGAGGTGACGCGCCGAGCGCTGCAGGTAGTCGGCCAGCGCGTAGTGCACCTTGTAGCCGAGGCAGGCATGGATGCGCTCGGCCACGACTTCGCCGGCGCCGCCGAGCTGGATGTAGCCCTTCTGGTTGCGGTCGTGCATCGCCAGAATCTGCCCGTCCGGGCCGCGGATGCCTTCGGCGACGACCACCGCGCAGGCACCGCTGCGCTCGACCACCCCACGCACGCGGGCCAGGAAGGCCGCCTCGTCGAACGGGGTTTCCGGCAGCAGGATGAGGTGCGGCGCCGCGTCGGCGTCGGCCGCCGCCAGTCCGCAGGCCGCCGCCAGCCAGCCGGCGTTGCGGCCCATCACTTCGAGCACGAAGGCGCGGCCCCCGTCGGTGGTCATCGCCGCGAGATCGAGCCCCACCTCGCGGATCGAGGTGGCGAGATATTTGGCGGCGGAGCCGAAACCCGGACAGCAGTCGGTGCCGACGATGTCGTTATCGACCGTTTTGGGCACACCGACGACCGTCAGCGGATAGCCGCGGGCATCGGCTGCGGTCTGGATCTGGCGGCAGGTTTCCATCGAACCGTTACCGCCGTTGTAGAGGAAATAGCGGATGCCGTGAGCAGCCAGCACGGCGAACAGCCGGTCGTACTGGGCCGGGTTGGCATCGACCGGGTCGAGGTCGAAGCGGCACGAGCCGAAGGCGCCGCCCGGCGTCGTGCGCAGGCGGGCGAGGTCGGCGTCGCTGAGTGCGGCGGTATCGACGAGGGTTTCGCGCAGCACGCCCAGCACGCCGTTGCGCGCCGCGAGAACCCGGCCGATGCGCTCCGGCTGCTGCCGCGCCTCGCCGATCACGCCGGCCGCCGACGCGTTGATGACCGCCGTCACGCCGCCGGACTGGGCGTAGAGAAGATTTCCTGTCATGGCGGAATCATCCGCAACGCCCCGCCAAAAAACAAGGCTATGTCACCGTTGCCTGTGGAACGGCGCTCTGAAAATGCTGTCTTTAAATACAGTTCAGCATATTCGGAGGCTGGCGATGAAACCGCTTGATTTCCAACATGTCCTGAAGTCGCTGGCGCATCTGTCGCACTGGCAGCGCGAGCGGCTGCTACAGGTGCTTGGCCAGCCCGCTGTGGGCCTTGCGGCGGGGCAGATTGAGGCCTGTTTCGAGCTCGCACCGAAGTGCCCTCACTGCGCCCACGAGCGAATTGATCGGCACGGACGGTCCGAGGGCCTTCAGCGCTACCGGTGCTGCGCGTGCGGCAGGACCTTCAATGCCTTGACCGGAACGCCGTTGGCGCGGCTTCGGCACAAGGTAAAGTGGCTGGATTTTCTGCAGA
>SSSX01000490.1 GCA_015657735.1 Zoogloeaceae bacterium | reverse complement strand
GTCTTGACGTAGGCCAGCGAGTAGTTGAGCGACCCCGCCGAGCCCGACCAGCGCACGCCGCCGGTCCAGTCGTCCTTGTTGCCTTCGGGGTGCTTGCAGTCGTTGGTAGTCACCGCCGACAGGTCGAAGCCCCGGTAGGGCTGGAAGAACCAGCGTCCGCCGCGGATGTCGTAGGTGTTGCCGATGTCCTTGCAGCGGTCGAGGCCCGGGCGCAGATAGGCGTGGATCTGCCCGTCGGCTTCGGGCACGTCGAACTTCATGCTGGCCAGCCACAGCGGCTTGCGCCACTCCTCGTTCTCGCCCTCGAAGAACAGGCGCCAGCTCAAGTCGTAGCCATGCACCACGTCCATGGCGTGGAAGAAGTCGGATTCGCCCCACACGATCTGCTGCTTGCCAAGCCGGAAGGTGGCACGCTCGCCGACCTTGAACTCGCCCCAGAACTCCCGCAGGTCGCCGTTGTTGTAGTTGTTGAGAATGCTCGAATGGTCGCCGCCGGTGGTGCCGTTGGTCTTGCGCAGGTCTTCGAGATCCTGCAGGTACGGCGTTTTGGCTTCACGGTCGACGCGGGCCACGGCTTTCCACTTGACGGGGCCGGTGGCCGCGTCGGCGTCGAGCAGAATCGAGCCGCGCAGCATCGACAGCTTGCCCTTGTCGTTGCCGCGGGTTTCCGGGATGTCCTGCAGGTTGAATGCCGCCCAGCCGCGCGCGTAGCCGCCGACGTGGAAATAGTTGCCATCTTCTGCCGCCTCGCCGGGCGCATCCTGGGCGAGGGCCGGCGCGCACGCCATCCCCCACCCCAGGGCCGCCCCGACGGCGAGCGTCAGCCTTGTTTTTGCCTTCATGTGTCACCTCCGATGGTGTTGTTGTGGACAAGACTTGTCCCTTCCCCCGGCGCGCGGGCGACGGGGGTCGGACGGATACAACGGGAAATCAGCCGGCCTGGACGGGCTCGATGTGGATGGCCTGTTCGATCGGGCGGCGCTTCGAGCCGACGATGAATTCGGGCCGGAACACATAGACCATCGCCGGCATCAGGAACAGCGCCGACGCGGCCGAGATGAACAGCCAGATGGCGATCAGTACCCCCATGTCGGCCTGCAGGCGCAGCGACGACATGCTCCACAGCACGACGCTGGTGACGAGGGTCAGCGCGGTGATCAGCACGCCCTTGCCGGAGGTGGCGATCGACTTGACGATGGCCCGCCCGACGTCCTTGTGGTGGTGCAGTTCCTCGCGGATGCCATCGACGATGTAGAAGCTGTAATCGACGCCCAGGCCGATGCCGAGCGCCACCACCGGCAGGGTGTTGATGTTCATGCCGATGCCCTTCCAGGCCATGTAGCTGAAGGTCAGGGTGTTGGAAAGCAGCACCGGCACCATGAAGAACATGCCGGCCACCGTCGAGCGGTAGGTGACCATGCAGCACACCACCAGCACCAGCAGCGCAAAGGCGATCGACTCGATCTGGCCGGCGAGGATCACCTCATTGACCGCCGCCAGCACGCCGACCAGCCCGCCGGCGAGCAGGAACTCGGCATCGTCGAGCTTGTTGGCCGCCACGTATTCCTTGACCCGCGCGATGGCGGTACGGATCGTCTCGCCCTGGTGATCGCGGAAGAACAGGGTCACCGCGCCGTTCTTGGCCTGCGGATCGGCGAAGCGGTCCATGTCGCCGGGGTCGGCGCCGGAGACGAACATGTACACCAGCTCGCCGTTCTCGTCGGCGTTGCCGCCCAGCTCCTGATAGCGCGCATTGCCCTCGCGGACCACCCGCTTCACCGCCGGCAGGATGTCGGCCAGCGAGATGCTGCCGCCCACTTCGGGCTGGGCTTCCATGTATTTCTGGAAGCGCTCCATGCCTTCGAGCACCGCCGGTTCCTTGAGGGCGCCCTCCTTGTTGCCGGCGACCACCACAAACATCCGGTCGGAGCCCTGGAACTTCTGGTTGATCGCCGTCGCGTCCTGGTTGTAAGTCGAATCCGGCCACAGGATCGGCGAACCCGGGTTGGCGTCTCCCACCTTGAGCTTGAAGGCATAGATGCCCGACACCGCAAACAGCACCGCCGCGCCGGCCACCACCGCAAAGCGCAGCTTCGAGGTGACGATGGCGGCGCACAGGCCGAGCACCTTCTGAAGCAGCGGATAGACGTTGACCGGATGCGCGAAACGCTTGCGCACCCCGCACCACGACAGCAGCACCGGCGTCAGCACCATCGCGCTGAGCATGATCGACAGAATCCACACCGTTCCGATGTAGGAGATTTTCTCCAGCATCGGGATCGGCGTCAGCGCCACCACCAGCACGCAGCCGGCGTCGGCGACGATGGCCAGCATGCCCGGCTTGAACAGGTTGAGCAGGCTCGCCCGCGCCGCCGCCGCGGCCGATGTGGCCCCCGCCGCCACCTCGTCATCGAAGCGCGACACCAGCTGCACCGCGTTGGAGATGGCCTGGGCGGTGATCAGGAAGGCCACCACGATGACCAGCGGGTCGAGGTGGAAGTGCATCAACCTGGCCGCCCCCAGCGCCCAGATCGCGCTGACCAGGCCAGTGACCAGCGGCAGGATGGTGCCGTGCCAGGTGCGGGTGATCAGCAGCAGCAACACCACCAGCGCGCCGACGGTGACCATGAAGATGCGCAGCGTCTCGCCCAGATAGTGATTGACCAGCCCGTACAGGATCGGCTCGCCGACCACCCTCACCAGCACGCCGTCGCCCTTCGCCTGGTCGGCGATCTCGCTGATCTGCCGGTAGGCCTTCAGGTAGTCCACCGCGCCGTCGATGAAGTCCGCGGTGACCAGCGTCGCCCGCATGTCCATCGACACATACGGCCCGTACACCAGCGGATTGTTGAGCACCGCCTCGCGCAGCGTGGCGATCTCGCCGGCGTCCTTCGGCAAGCCCGGCCACATCAGCGGCCGCGATTCGATGCCCTCGGTCGACGCCCGCACCTCCTTCATCTTCTTCGAAGCCAGCGAGGCGATCTGGTAGGTATCGACGCCCTCCACTTTCTGCAGGGCCTGGGTGACCTGCCGGACCTTGCCCAGCACCTTCATGTCGAACACGTCGCCCTGCTCCACCTCGAGCATGATGCTGACCATGTTCGACCCGCCGAAGGTCTGCTTGAACTGATTGTTCACCGCCACGTAGGGGTGATTGCGGGGCAGCAGGTCGCTGAATACCGTCTTCACCTCGATCTGCGCCGCCAGATAGGCCATCACGCAGGTGAAGCCGACAATCGCCGAGACGACCGGCACCCGATGCTGGAGGATCAGGTCGATCAGGCGTGCCAGCGCCCTGAATGTCGCGTTTTTCATTCCGGTTTCCTTGTCTTGTTGAGCCGGTCAGTCACGGCCGAGAATGCGCAGTTCGTCGCCGTGCAGCAGCGCCAGATTGGCCCCGGCCAGCACGAAGTCGTCGGCCATGCGGACAATCTGGGTCCGCCACGACAGATCCTTGCTGGAGATGCGGCCGGCCTTCCACGTGCGGGCATCGGGATCGGCGACCAGGCGGACGCCCTTGTCGCCCACCGCCACCCAGCCCGACGGCTGCCAGATGACGCAGTTGAGGTGCTCGCGGGTGAGCTGCGGCGCCTCTTTCCAGCTCGCGCCACCATCGGCGCTGACCAGCACCGTGCCGGCCAGCCCGACCGCGACGCCGTGCTGCGCGTCCCGGAAATGCACCGACATCAGACTGCTCTTGACCGGACCCGCCACCGGCTGCCAGCTGTCGCCACCGTCGGTGCTGCGCAGCATCTGGCCGAACTCGCCGACCAGCCAGCCCGACTTGCCGACAAAGAAGATGTCGTTCCAGGCCTGATCCTTCTCGGGCAGCATCCGGCTCCACGACGCCCCGAAGTCGGTCGTCTTGAGCACCGCCCCCAGCTCGCCGACGGCCCACGCCACGCCATCCGGATAAGCCCGCACCTGAAGCAGCTTGTTGGCCACCTCCGAATGCGGCACCTTGACCTCGCGCCAGTGCTTGCCGCCGTCGTCGGTGACCACCACCACCCCGCGGTTGCCGACCGCCACGGCGCGCTGCGCGTCCCACGCCGAGATCGACTGCAGATGCGCCACCACCGGGCTCGCCTGCATGCCCCAGCTCTGTCCGCCGTCCTCGCTGCGGACGATCTTGCCGTAGGAACCGGCCGCCCACAGCACCGACCGCTCCGGCACCGCCACCCCGTAAAAGGCGTCGCGCCGTTCGAGGGGATGCGCCTGCAGGCGGTCGATCGCCGGCTCCGCCTTGACGAAGAAAGCCGCGTAGAGCAAGCCGCCGATGATCACCAGCGGCAGCGAGGACGCACCGACCGTGCTGACCACCCGCCCGGCCTGCCCACAACGATTGATGGCCTCACGCATCGCACACCTCGCGACGCCAGCACGGCCCATCAACACCGCAACGATTTGTCTCCATATGCACTCCATTGCCTCTATTTGATTTGCGACGCGATCCGGAGGGATGCCTGCGCCGGATTTTTAATTGCCTGCCGCCATTTAATTTTTGAAGAATCCGGAAATAGAACCGGCCTCACTCCCGTTCAATCCGGCCCCACCTTGAATCATTGAACGGACGGCAATCCTGTTTCCCCCGATTCCTGATTAGCAACTTGAATGCCAAAATAAGAAATTGTTTTTTATTCCTATAAAACAGCGGCTTGATCTTTCATATCCGGCGGTTCGCCATTTGCGGCGTAGCAGCAATCCGGTTCGCGACGTTCGAAAAAAGACCGGGCCATCGAACGGTAATCGGACGCCGCACGACACCAATGAAAACCGCCCGGCGATTCCGGACGGTCGCGTCCGGAACGGCAGGGCGGAAAATAAGGAATGACGACCGGCCGACGCGGATCAGAGCAGGTCGGCGTGCTCGATCAGGTGGTGCACCCCGCCGATGGACAGGATGCCGACCGCGATCAGCAGGCTCTGCTCCAGCGTGGCCCGCAACTGGGTTCGCCGATGCAGGCCGGGGATCAGATCGGCCACCGCCACGTAGATCATGCTGGCGCAGGCGAAAGCCAGCAGCACGGGCACCGCGCCCTCGAACACCGGCAAGGCCAGATGCGCCAGCAGCGCGCCGCCGCCCATCGCCAGACTCGACGCCATGTTGAAAGCCAGCGCCCGGCGCCGGCTGTAGCCGGCATTGAGAAGCACGACGAAGTCGCCGAGCTCCTGGGGAACCTCATGGGCGATGATCGCCGCGGCGGTGATGAGGCCAAGCGGCGGGCTTTCCATGAACGCGGCGGCGATCACCAGGCCATCGACGAAATTGTGGAAACTGTCGCCGATCATCACCAGGATGCCGCTGCGGCCGGAATGATCGTGGGCGTGCCCGTCGGCGCCGGCCGCCGGCGGCGCATGGCAGTGACGCCACAGCACCAGTTTCTCGAGCACGAAGAACAGCAACACGCCCCCCAGCACCGTGGCGCTGGTCTGCCCGGCGTCACCGGAGGCCTCGAGGGCATGCGGCAGGATTTCGAGAAAGGCGGCGCCGAGCAGCGCGCCGACTGCATAGCTGACCATGCGCGACAGGGCCACCGGACTCAGGGCCACCGTGAAGGCGGCGGCCGCAGCGACGGAAATCAGGCCGCCGGCGAGACTCGTCAGCATGCTTAGCGCAAAAGGCGTCATCGGGAGTTCTTCCGGGGCGAATTCATTCGCCC
>SSSX01000489.1 GCA_015657735.1 Zoogloeaceae bacterium | reverse complement strand
GATGATGCGTTACGATCTCACGCGCATCCGGATCGGACACTTTTCCGGTCCGCCAAATTCGATTCGAACGTCTATCAAACATCCTGCTGGAGATTACCCGATGAATACCCGTTCCCTGCTCCTCGCCGCCCTGATCGCCCTCGGCCTTGCCGCCTGTTCCAAGAAGGAAGTCCCGGCTGCCGCGCCGGCTCCGACGGTGGCCGAAGCCGCCCAGAAGGCCGAGGAAGCGGCCAAGCAGGCTGCCGAAGCTGCCAAGGGCGCCGCCGGCGCTGCCACCGATGCAGCCAAGGATGCGGCGGGTGCCGCCAAGGAAGCTGGCAAGGAAGCCGTCGATGCCACCAAGGAAGCGGCCAAGGATGCCGTTGCCGCCGCCAAGGACGCGGCTGGCGCTGCCAAGGAAGCCGGCAAGGAAGCCGTCGCCGCGACCGCCGATGCTGCCAAGGAAGCCGCCGACAAGGCCAAGACCGCCGTCGGCAAGTAAGTTCCCGCCGCCGCATCAAAAACCGGGCCCCGTGCCCGGTTTTTTTCTGAGTCCCCCTGAATCTCCGACGACCGCCATGGCCCTCAAGTCGACCATCTTCCGTGCCAGCCTCAACGTTTCCGACCTCGATCGCGGCTACTACGCCGAACACACGCTGACCCTGGCCCGCCACCCGTCCGAAACCGACGAGCGGATGATGGTGCGGATCCTCGCCTTTGCCCTCCACGCCGACGAATATCTGCAGTTCGGCCGCGGCATTTCCAGCGACGACGAGCCGGCGCTCTGGCTGAAGGACGACACCGGTCGGATCCGCAAGTGGATCGAGGTCGGTCTGCCCGACGAGCGCCTGCTGCGGCGCGCCGCCGGCCGTGCCGACGAAGTCATCGTGCTCGCCTACGGCGCGCGGGCAGTCGATGTGTGGTGGCAGAAGGATGAAGCCGCCTTCGCCAAGCTGCCCAATCTCGTCGTCCTGGCCCTGGCTGCCGACGACTCCCGCGCCCTCGCCGGACTCGCCGACCGCAGCATGTCGCTCAGCTGCACGATCCAGGATGGCCAGATCTGGTTCGCGGCCGGCGAAACGACCCTCGCCATCACACCGCGTCGCCTGTCGGCGGGCTGAGGGCGGCGGTCCGGCGGGTCAGATTGATTCCTTCATCGGCTGGCAGTCCGTCTGCGGCGGCCGGCGGCGACCGCCGCACCGATGACGATTCCACCAAGATGCGCCGGCCAGGCGACGGCGATCCCGTCGGGCAGCAGAGTCGGACCGCCACCCACCGCGGCGTCGAAACCCAGTTTAGCAACGTAGGCGACGCCGAGCAGCCGGCCGGCCACGCCACCTTCGACAGCCGCGCCGGTTACGAGAAAGGCCACCAGACCGGACATTCCCCGGTAATACGCGATGGCCGGTGCTGCGAACCAGATGAACATCGACAGCAGCGGTGCCACTGCCGGCACAAGACTCAACCAGTCCCCCATCGCCCGTCCGCCGATGATGACGATCAGGGTGGCAGCGACAAGGTTGCCGATCAGATGAATCGACGACCAATGGCAGAACTGGCCGGACCACAGACGCCACAGCTGCCCGCCAAGGATGGCATCGCGATCGTATTCCAT
>SSSX01000488.1 GCA_015657735.1 Zoogloeaceae bacterium | reverse complement strand
GCCTGTGCCGCCAGCGTGCGCGACATGCTCGCCTCGTGCCGCGCGCTGATCACCCTCGCCGGCGCCGAATCGAAGTTCGCTCCGCGCCTCGCCGCGCTGTGCGTCGACGTCTGCAAGACCTGCGAAGACGAATGCAAGAAGCACGCCGACAAGCACAAAGCGTGCAAGGAATGCATGGAAAGCTGTGCCGAGTGCGCCAAGGCCTGCAAGACGATGGCCGCCTGACGCCCCTCCGCCAGCCACCGACGCAACCCCCGCCCCGGCGGGGGTTTCGCATTTCTGGTGTAGCCCTTCTGCCGACGCCTGACGTCCGGCTCCGCCTCCCCTCGCCGCCCTCCGTGTCGGATTTTTTTACACTTGACGCAGCCCGCGCCCGACCGTCCGGGCCAAGCCACTGAATCGCCAAAAAAATAAATAGTTGGCGCAGTTGATGCTTTTTAACAAAAAAGATGGCTTCGCCGCCAAAGTCACCCATCGAGCCTGTGGGGAAACAGGCTCTCACATCGTCGCGGCAACCGACTCGGGAGACACGCAATGCACAAAACCAGACGCATGCTCGGCCTGCTTGCCGCCGCCGCCATCGGCGCTGCTCCGCTGACCGCCAGCGCCCTCGACACCAACGGCTTCACGACAAGCAACGACGCAGCCTGCTGGAACGATCCGGCCTGCTCGGTGCCGCGCGGCGGAAACTCGGACGTGATGACCGTCTATAAGCCCGACGGCACCGTCCTCGTGCAGATCTTCGCCTTCGGCAGCGAGGAGACGAACAACACGTATTACTTCGATCCGGCCGTCGTGCACATCGACCCCTCGCTGTTCGGCCACACCACGACCCTGCTCGAGCCGAACGGAGTCTGGAGCGACACCTTCGGCATATTCGCGCTGCCCACCGGCGCGCTGGCGCTGGCCTTCATGTCCGATCTCTCGCCCGGCGGGCAGGGCGCCACCCCAGGCCAGATCTATATCGAGACGCCGGGCATCCCCAATCCGGTTCCCGAACCCGGCAGCGGCGACAGTCACTGGCTGACCATCCCCTACGACGCCACCATGTACCTGGACGTCAGCATGCGCCTGCAGGGCTACACCGCCGATTTCCG
>SSSX01000487.1 GCA_015657735.1 Zoogloeaceae bacterium | reverse complement strand
GCTAGTGCGTCGACCGTGCGGCATGCCGAGGCCCGTCTGCCCATGGCCGAACAGGTCCTGTCGCTGCGTCTGTCTCGGGTCGGCCACTGGCGCCAGCAGGCTCAGCGCCTGACCCAGTGTAAAGCTTCCGAGCACCTGGTCCGGCAAAGATTGTCCGGGATCGAGCGCGAGGCCGGGCAGGCCGCGCTCAAAGCCGAGGAATTGGCACGGCGCTTCGGTCTTGCCGGGGTGGTGCCCTGTGCGGGTACTGACCTGCAGGGGCAATGCCAGCTTTTGGGGGATGCGCGGGAAGCCCAGGCACTGGTTCCCGGCGCCCAGGCTGCCATCAAGCGCCTGGCAGACCAAAAGGCGGCAGCACAAAAGGAGTTGGCTGCGCTTGGCGGGCAGTACGAAGGAATTGCCGCCGCGCCCCAGAACCTGGCGTGGGCTGAACATCGTGCCGAGGTGGCAGGCGCGAGAAGCTCGCGGTATGCGCTACTGGCAGCCAATGCGGGAGAACAGGCCCGGGCGAAGAACGCACTCGCCGAGATTGAGGGGGAATTGGCTGTGCTGGGTAGCGAAACGTCATCCTGCCAGCAAGGGGCGGAAACACCGGATGAGTTGGCCGAGCGCCAACAAATCGGCACCGCGCGGCAGGCGATTGCAGCCCAATGCGAACAACAGGCCAAGTACTACCGCGTCACGCTGGAACGGCTCAAGCAGACGTTGGCGTCCTTGCCTCCATCCAGCGACGAGCAGCGTCTGATCGAGTCGCGCATAAAAATGGAAGAAGCGGCGCAGATGGTCGCTGCCGCCGAGAAGACTTACCTGGGCACTGTGCGGGATGCCGAAAACTTCGCTGTCCTGACGCAGCAGGCAGCAGCCTTGGCTACTCGTCAGGCGCAGGTGGCGGGCCGTATCGCCAAGATCCAGTCCGAGTTGGGTAACTGGACCTTGTTCGCCAAGTGCATGAGCAATGATGGCTTGATCGCCCTGGCCATCGACGATGCCGGACCCGCCCTGGCGGGACTGGCCAACGATCTCCTGCTTGCTTCCTACGGTTCCCGTTTCACGGTCTCCATCCTGACTCAGGTGGAGACCGTCAAGGGCGAACAGAAGGAAGGTTTCGACATCCAGGTACACGACGGCGACTCTGGCGAAAGCAAGAGCGTCGGCCTGATGAGCGGTGGCGAACGGGTGTGGATCAACGAGTGCCTGATCCGGGCGGTGGCGCTGTATCTCGCCCAGAACACGGGACGTCGTTATGGCGCTTTGTTCTCGGACGAAGCCGATGGGCCGCTGGATCCGGAGCGCAAGCGCATGTTTATGGCGATGAAACGGGCAGTGCTTTGTCTGGGGGGCTATCAGCGGGAGTTCTTTGTCTCCCAGACACCGGAACTGACCGCTATGGCTGATGCCGTGATCGATTTGGAGGTCTGCGCGGAGTTGTCAAGAAGCCAACAGTCAGCGTGATGCACAGGTGACCTCGTCATTTTCGCAAAGGCTAGGGCTGGTCTGCCGAACCTGTCTTTCCAGGCGCCCGTGCTTTTTTGAGGCGCTATACCCATTGTGATCGGGTGTAGCCGACACCCGCTCATCAAAGATGGCCACAGTTCTCCCTCAATTGCACTCAGGTCGCGCGCATTCATTGAGCATGCGCGTGTATAATATTCATCAAAATGATGAAGCAACATCAGTCTTCTTGATCTATCAACCTTTTCGACCGAGCCAGCAGAGTAGCGATAAATGCCCACCGCCAAGAGCAGCATCCAAGATCTTTCGCAGGCACAACGTGAACGACTGGCTTCGCTGGAAATGCGGGCCTTCTTCACGGGCGAAATCAGGCGTTCGGAAATTGAAGCTCGTTTCGGTATCAAGCCTGCAGCTTCGTCCAGAGATCTGAGCGCATATCGCGACCTGGCGCCTAACAACCTCGACTATGACGCTGCCGCCCGGTGCTATCGACCAACGGCTGAATACAAGCCGCTTTTCGAGATCCAGGCTGAGCGGGTATTGACTTGGCTTCAGCAGGGTTTTGGCGACGGCTTGGATGTGAAGCTAAAGCAGGTTGCGCCCTGCGAAGGGCCGGGGGGGCTGCGAAAACTCGATTTGTCGACGCTTGCCGCGGTGACGCGTGCCTTGTGTGCAAAGCGGGTATTACGTATCAATTATCTTTCCTTGCAGTCAGGACCAACGCGTCGCGAGATCGTGCCGGTGGCACTGGCCGATGATGGACTGCGTTGGCATGTGCGGGCGTTCGACCGAAGCAAGGAAAGATTTGGCGATTTTGTCCTGACCAGGATCACGAAGTTTCGAGAATTGACCGCCAAAGGCGGGGAGTGTGAACTCTTGGTGGCCGACGAGCAGTGGGCCCGTATCCTCGAATTGGAACTAGTGCCGCATCCTGGAATTACCTGGTCCAAGGCGATAGAAGCTGACTACGGGATGCAGGATGGCGTCGTACGTGTAAAGGTGCGAGCAGCTGTGGCCGGCTACATACTGCGCCGCTGGTCTATTGATTCCTCGCCAGATCACTCTCTCGACCCCGCCTCCCATCATCTATGGCTGAGAAATCCGCAAACGCTTTATGGTGTGGAAAGTGCTGCTCTAGCACCTGGCTATCCAGACACCGAAAGAGCCCTGGCTGATGCTTGAAGTCGGCAAAGAAAATTTGGAAAGAAATATGGAATTTGAATCAACCGCTAAGTACATGTCTAGCACAGCCATTGTTCGAAATGGGATAACCCAGGTGGGTTGGTGTGACTCATTCGACGTCGCCGGCTGCTAAAGAAGAATATTTTGGAGATTACTGTTTCTCAACCTTCGAAGCCACGCGCTCCCGAAAAAAATCCACGAAGCGCTCCTCAAGATGATGACTGGCGTTTGTTCATGCCTAGCATCGATGATGACGGTACTGCTTATTCGATGCTCCGGCGCCTTGCGAAACTTCCCCATGAGGAATCTGTAGCAAGGCTGTCGGCGTTCGCCAATGCACAAGCCCAGACACAGGGAACGCAAGCATTGAAGACGCGGGTTTCGGCAACCCTGTTGCGGGATTTGCTGCACATTGGCTGGGAGGTACTTGTCAATGCACATCATATTTATGTTCGCCCACCCACTCCAAAGGACCGGGTGGCGCGCAAGGCCTTTATCCGGCAGCAGTTGCTCTATGGGCGAGATGACCAACTTCTTGACGACTCGCACCGGCGGTTTCTCTTCACGATGGAGCGGCCTTCGAAGTATTCGTCGTGCAAGCCCGTCACTGAGTTGATCGCGGATGGTCGGCGGCTTGCTGAGCAACTTCGTCCCATCGCGGCTATGCCGAAAGAACAACGTGCGGCACTACTTGAGCGCGTCTGTCGGCCGTACCTGCAACTGGTCAGCGACGAACGGGACGAATTCACGAATATCCGTTTGATTGATATCTGGCGCTACTTCCGACACAGTTGGAGCACGCGGTATCGTTCGTCACCCGGCCGCAATCTGTTCTATCTGGTTCGGGATGCGGCGCAGCCGAACCATCCTGTTATCGGCATCACTGCGCTGGGCAATACCGTGATGCAATTGACACCCCGAGATCTGGCCCTTGGCTGGACACTCGAAGGCATGTTAGGTCTTTGCGGTCGGGGTGAATTTACCGATAGCGAAGTGCTTCGAGCGCTACGGGGGCGACTGGAGCAAGACTTCGAGCAAATCTATCGAGACGACCTGCCTGTTGCCCGTCGAATTGACCACAGTGTTGACGACGAGACACTGAGCCGGCTGGCTGTGATTGAACAGGATTCGATCCGCGACCGTACGGACTCGCTCAAAGGCGACGACGAAAATGCCAATAAGAGGGTCGAAGATCTGGCTCCTGAACGGCTGGTCCATCTGACAAAAACCCCTCTATTCCGCTCGAAGAGAGCGCGTGCGACCCGCGAAATTTTGCGTGCCTACCGCACGATCGCGACTTGGCGTTGCAGTCTTCGTGACCTGGCGGCAACCGACTACGGAACCTGGGCACTGAATGTAGCCCTGAAGCAAATCAAGAAACGCTATTCCGCAACCAGCATGATGGAACTGACCGTGTGCGGCGCGGTAGCGCCGTACAACCATTTGCTGGGTGGAAAACTCGTCTGCCT
>SSSX01000486.1 GCA_015657735.1 Zoogloeaceae bacterium | reverse complement strand
CGCGCCGTGGCGCAGGTGCACGCCGTCGCGGTCGAGCAGCAGGATCGAGCTGCGGATGCCCGGCAGCAGCGCCTCGATCCCGCGCGCGAGGGTGTCCAGCGTATCGGCGAGGGCGGCGCCCGAGGCGATCAACTCGAGCACCCGCCGCTGGCAGTCGAGCGACAGCGCGGAATACTTGCCGGCGGTGACGTCGGTCAGCACGCCGACGATGCCGGGCGCCCCGCCGTCGTCGGCCGGATTGGCGCGCATTTCGTCGCGCAGCCACAGGTAGCGGCCGTCGCGGTGGGCGAAGCGGTATTCGTGGCTCGCCTGACCGGCGCGCACCGCGGTTTCGACGGCCAGCGCGGCCGCGGCACGGTCGTCCGGATGCACACCGCTCCACCACCAGCCGGGGGTCAGCACCGCGGCGCGCGGGTAGCCGAGAATGCGCTCGACGTTGTCGCTGACCGTCACCGGCACGCCGATACCGTCCTCCACCCGCAGCGCGTAGAGGATGGTCGGGCTGGCTTCCACCAGTTCGCGCAGCTGGTGTTCCACGTCGCGCTGCCTGGAACGGGCCTCGTCGCGCTCGGCGCGGTCGTGCACGGCGCGCAGGCCAAGGACCAGATCGCCGGCAAGCTCGGTGAGGAGCTGCAGCTCCTCGTCGTCGAAGGCGTCCGCAGCGGCCGCCGCGACGTTCAGCACGCCCCAGCAACGGCCGTCGGCGGCGAGCAGCGGCAGCGCGCAAAAGGCGCGGTAGCCGCCCGCCGCCGCCGTCTCGCGCCAGCCGGCACAGCGCGGATCGGTCGCGATGTCGCGGCACAGCAGCGGACGCCCGTCGCGGATCGCGCCACCGCCACCGCCGGCATCCGCCCACGCCAGCGGCCACCCGCTCACCTGCTCGCAGCCGGGGCCATAGCAGGCGACCGGCACCACGGCCTGCTGCGCATCGCCCTCGACGCGGCCGACCCACACCGCCACGTAGCCGCCGAACTCCACCATCAGGCGGCACACATCGTCGAGCAGCGTCGCCTCGTCGGCGGCCCGCGCCACCGCCTGGTTGCATTCGCTGAGCGTGCGCAGCGCCGCGTTGGCCCGCTTCAAACGGGCTTCGTTGCGCTTGCTGTCGGTGATGTCGGTCCAGATCGCCGCAAAGTAGTGGTTCTCGCCGCGGACCGTGATGCCGCGCGCACTGACCCGCACGTCGCGCTGCCCGCCGTCGCGGTGGCGCTGCCGCGTCTCGAAGGTGACGCCCACCGGCGTCGCCATGCTCGCCAGGTGACGGCGCAAGGCGTCAGGGCTCAGGTGGCAATCGATGTCCGCCACCGTCAGGCGGGCGAACTCGTCGCGGCTGTACCCCAGGTTGCGGTGGGCGGCGGTATTGAACTCGACGAACCGCCCGGTTTGCAGATCGACCACGCCCACCGAATCGGCCGCCTGGCTGACGAAACTCGAGAAAATCTCCTCCCGCTCGCGCAAGGCTTCGCGCGCCCGGTGCACCTCGGTGACATCCCGCCCGACGCTCAGCACGCCGATCAGCCGGCCGTCCTGGTCGAGCATCGGGGTCTTGATGACTTCAAGGACGATCTCGCCGCCGGTCGCCAGCCGCAGCGCGTGCTCGTCGTGCACCGCGTGGCCGGCGTGGATCGCCGCAAGATCGGCGCGCCGGAAGGCGTCGGCCTGATCCCACGGCATGAAGTCGTAATCGCTGCGGCCGACCATCGCCTCTTCCGGCGCGCCGACGAGCGCCGCGAAGCGCGGATTGCAGGCGAGGTAGCTGCCGTCGGAATCCTTCAGCCACACCAGATCGGGCAACGTGCGCACCAGACGCGTGAGGAAACTGCGCTCGTGCCCGGCGGCCGGCGGCAACGCGGGATCGGGATCAAGCCTGGGCGGAGACGACATGAATCGATGCACCTGTCCGATCAGTGGAAGGAAGACGCGGGAAGCGTTGCGCGGCCGTCGTTGCGGCCCGCTTTCCCCGTCCGTCGTTAACGGCCGATTATGGCGGCCATTGAGGCCCCCGGCGAATCGCCGTCGATGCGTCGCAAAAAGGGCATAAGCCGTTGTAAATCCGCCGTTTTTCGCCAACGGGGCGACGCGCGGCGCTGTATTTTTGCAGCGCAAGGTCGTATCATCTTGCTCCCCCGATTCACCTTCCCCCGGTTTCCCATGCTTCATCCCACCCGATTCGACGTGATCGTTGTCGGCGGCGGCCACGCCGGCACCGAGGCCGCGCTGGCCGCGGCGCGGGCCGGGTGCGCCACGCTGCTGCTCACCCACAACATCGAAACCCTCGGCCAGATGAGCTGCAACCCGTCCATCGGCGGCATCGGCAAGGGGCATCTGGTCAAGGAAGTGGACGCCCTCGGCGGCGCGATGGCCGCCGCCACCGACGAAGGCGGCATCCAGTTCCGCATCCTCAACGCCAGCAAGGGCCCGGCCGTGCGCGCCACCCGCGCCCAGGCCGACCGGGTGCTGTACAAGGCGGCGATCCGCCGCCGCCTCGAGAACCAGCCCAATCTGTGGCTGTTCCAGCAGGCGGTGGACGACCTCACCGTGGCCGGCGACCGGGTCACCGGCGTCGTCACCCAGATCGGCCTGCGCTTCGAAGCGCCCGCGGTGGTGCTCACCGCCGGCACCTTTCTCAACGGCCTGATCCACGTCGGCCTGCAGAACTACTCCGCCGGCCGCGCCGGCGATCCGCCGGCGATCAGCCTCGGCCAGCGCCTGAAGGAACTCGCACTGCCGCAAGGCCGCCTCAAAACGGGCACTCCGCCGCGCCTCGACGCCCGCACGATCGACTTCTCGGTGATGGAAGTGCAGCCCGGCGACGACCCGGTGCCGGTGTTCAGCTTCCTCGGCAGCGCAGCCCGGCATCCGCGCCAGCTGCCGTGCTGGATCACCAGCACCAACAGCCGCACCCACGACATCATCCGCGCCAACCTCGACCGCTCGCCGATGTATTCCGGCGTGATCGAAGGCGTCGGCCCGCGCTACTGCCCGAGCATCGAGGACAAGATCCACCGCTTCGCCGACAAGGACAGCCACCACGTCTTCCTCGAGCCCGAAGGCCTCGACACCCACGAGATCTACCCCAACGGAATTTCCACCAGCCTGCCCTTCGACGTCCAGCTCGACATCGTGCGCTCGATCCGCGGCCTCGAGAACTGCCACATCCTGCGCCCCGGCTACGCCATCGAGTACGACTACTTCGATCCGCGCAAGCTCAAGTCCAGCCTCGAGACCAAATCCATCGGCGGGCTGTTCTTCGCCGGCCAGATCAACGGCACCACCGGCTACGAGGAAGCCGCCGCCCAGGGCCTGCTGGCCGGCATCAACGCCGCGCTGCAGGTCAAGGGCCACGACGCCTGGTGCCCGCGCCGCGACGAAGCCTACCTCGGCGTGCTGGTGGACGACCTCATCACCCGCGGCGTTTCCGAGCCCTACCGGATGTTCACCTCGCGCGCCGAATACCGCCTCAGCCTGCGCGAGGACAACGCCGACCTGCGCCTCACCGAAACCGGCCGCCGGCTCGGCCTGGTCGACGACCAGCGCTGGGCCGCCTTCTGCGCCAAGCGCGAGGCCATCGAGCGCGAGAGCGCCCGTCTGCGCGCCACCTGGGCGACGCCCGCCCGGGTGCCGGCGGAAACCGCCGCCGCGGTGCTCGGCAAAGCCATCGAACGCGAATATTCCTTCTTCGACCTGCTGCGCCGCCCAGCCGTCGGCTACGCCGCGCTGATGACCCTGCCCGGCGCGCCCGAACACCCCGAAACCGACCCGCAGGTGGTCGAACAGCTCGAGATCGCCGCCAAGTACCAGGGTTACATCGACCGCCAGCAGGACGAAGTCGCCCGCCAGCTGGACGCCGAAGCCACCCGCCTGCCGGCCGACCTCGACTACGCCACCGTCCGCGGCCTGTCGAAGGAAGTCCAGTTGCGCCTCAACCAGCACAAGCCCGAAACCATCGGCCAGGCCGGCCGCATCCAGGGCATCACCCCGGCGGCGATCTCGCTGCTGCTGGTGTGGCTCAAGCGCGGCGAACTGGCCCGCGGCGCGGAGACCAAATCCGCATGAGCATCGAGCAGTCACTGCATGACGGCATCGCCGCCCTCGGCGTCGACCTGCCGGCCGGCGCCGAAGGCGCCCTCGTCGCCTTCGCGCGCCTGCTGATCAAGTGGAACAAGGTCTATAACCTCACCGCGATCCGCGACGAGGCCCAGGTCGCCACCCATCACCTGCTCGATTCGCTGTCGGTGCTGCCGCAGCTGGCCGGCGTCGGCCGGCTGGTGGACGTCGGTTCCGGCGGCGGCCTGCCCGGCATCGTGCTGGCCATCGCGCGACCCGACCTGCAGGTCGATTCGGTCGAGACCGTGCAAAAGAAAGCCACCTTCCAGAATCAGGCCCGGATCGAACTCAAGCTCGCCAACTTCCGCGCCCACCACGCCCGCATCGAAAACTGGCAGCCGGCCTACGCGCCGGCGGCGCCGGACGCCATCGTGTCCCGCGCCTTCGCCGACCTGGCCGACTTCATCACGCTCACCGCCCATCTGGCCGGCCCGGCAACGCGCCTGCTCGCCATGAAAGGCGTTTATCCTGCCGACGAGATCGCCCGCATCCCGGCCGGCTTCGCGCTCGAACGCAGCACTCCCCTGACGGTTCCCGGCCTCGACGCCGAACGTCACCTCATCATCGTGAAACGGACCTGACCATGGCCCGCATTTTCTGCATCGCCAACCAGAAGGGCGGCGTCGGCAAGACGACCACCTGCGTCAACCTCGCCGCCGGCCTCGCCACCGCCGGCCAGCGCGTGCTGCTGATCGACCTCGACCCGCAGGGCAACGCCACGATGGGCAGCGGCATCGACAAGCGCACCCTCACCCGCTCGGTCTATCACCTGCTGGTCGGCCTGGCCACCGTCGCCGAGGCCCGCCTCCGCTCCGACGCCGGTCAGTACGACGTGATCCCGGCCAACCGCGACCTGGCCGGCGCCGAAATCGAACTGGTCGGCCTCGAGCGCCGCGAGAACCGTCTGCGCGACGCCCTCGCGCTGCACACCGGCGAATACGATTTCATCCTCATCGACTGCCCGCCGTCGCTGTCGCTGCTGACCCTCAACGGCCTGTGCATCGCCCACGGGGTCATCATCCCGATGCAGTGCGAGTACTACGCCCTCGAAGGCCTGTCCGATCTGGTCAACTCGATCAAGAAGGTGCACGCCAACCTCAACCGCGACCTCGCCATCATCGGCCTCCTGCGCGTCATGTTCGACCCGCGGGTGACGCTCCAGCAGCAGGTTTCCGCGCAGCTCGAAAGCCATTTCGGCGACAAGGTCTTCAAGGCCATCGTGCCGCGCAACGTCCGCCTGGCCGAAGCCCCCAGCCACGGCCTGCCCGGCGTCGTCTTCGACCGCAGCGCCAAGGGCGCCCAGGCCTACCTGGCCTTCGCCAACGAAATGATCGAGCGGATCAAGACCCTCTGAATCCCACCATGGCACCTCCCAAACTCAAAGGCCTCGGCCGCGGACTCGACGCCCTGCTGGCCGCCAACACCGACGACTCCGCCCCCGGCGACGGCGCCCTGCAAAACCTCAGCGCCAGCGACCTGCAGCCCGGCAAATACCAGCCGCGCACGCGCATGGACCCGGGTTCGCTGGAAGAACTGGCCGCCTCGATCAAGTCGCAGGGCGTCATGCAGCCCATCCTCGTGCGGCCGGTCGGCGCCTTCGACGCCCGGCGCTACGAGATCATCGCCGGCGAACGCCGCTGGCGCGCCGCCGCGATCGCCGGGCTGACCCAGGTTCCGTGCCTGGTGCGGGAGATTCCCGACGAGGCGGCGCTGGCCATGTCGCTGATCGAGAACATCCAGCGCGAAGACCTCAACCCGCTCGAAGAAGCCGCCGGCATCCAGCGCCTCATCGACGAATTCGGGATGACCCACCAGGCCGCGGCGGATGCCGTCGGACGCTCCCGCCCGGCCGCCTCAAACCTGCTGCGCCTGCTGCAACTGGCGCCGCCGGTGCAGGAACTGCTGATGGCCGGCGACATCGACATGGGGCACGCCCGCGCGCTGCTGCCCCTCGACGGCGCCGCCCAGATCGGCCTCGCCAACCTGATCGCCGCCCGCGGCCTGTCGGTGCGCGAAGCCGAACGCCTGGTGCAGCACGAACTGAACCCGAAGGCAAAGCTGCCGGCTCCGGCGCCCGACCGGGACATCCTGCGTCTGGAAGAGGAGATCGCCGACCGCCTCGGCGCCACCGTGAAGATCAAGGCCAACAAGAAAGGCGCCGGCGCGGTGACGATCCAGTTCGGCAACCTCGACCAACTCGACGGCCTGCTGGAAAAGCTGCGCTAGCTGCCAGACCCGCCCGAACGCGCTCCGGGCAGTTTTTGCAACTGCCGGGCCAGCGCGCGTTTTTCGGCCTGTCGCTTGCCGCCCGGCGTTTGCTCGTGCGGACCGGCCTTGCGCTGCAGCGCGGGCACGACGAACGGGTTCCGTGGCGTTTTTGCAACGCCCTTTTCCGGCCCCCGGAAAACCAGTTTCTGACGCGTCCCGAGCGTTCGGTTGGCCATGGCCTCAGCGCTGGCTGCGGGCCGCCTCGGCAGCCGCCAGCTCAGCCCGGCTCGCCTCCTCGGTAACGCCGGAAATCTCGGCAAAACAACCGTCAAGCGGACAATGACGGCCTGGCGGGCACTCATGCTCGGCGGCGCACTGGCGCTGGGTCTGGTCAGTCAGAACCATTTCGCGAACGGCTTCGCAACGGCTGATGGGCGAATCGATGAAGCTCATGATGTCCTCCCTTTGGTTGCCGTCAGTATAGCCACCGGGTGCACAAGTTCCTTGATATTTGTCTAGAATTGTGCATATTGCACAGACGCAACATCATGCACGATATTGCAACACCACCCGGGCGCTAGCGCTGAACGACGAAGGGCTTCAGCTTGAGCGTCGTGGCGATGCGCTCGGCGATCGAACGCGCCTCGGGGGCCGAGGTGAAAGGGCCGAGTTCAAGACGATACTTGCCGCCGGACGCCAGCACCGACACCGACTCCTTGAGCCACTTCAGTTCGTGCTCGACAAAGCCCTTGAACTGCTCGGCCATGCCGGCCGTGCCAAAAACCCCGAGCTGCAGAAAGACTTCGCCGCCCGATTTGTCCGCCGCACGGACAGGCGCCGGATTCGCAAGGGCAGCGACGGCGACCGGCTCGACGACGGCCGGACGCGGCGCCGCCTCGCTGGCCGCCACCGCAACCGGTTCGGGCTGCGCACGCGCCGCCACCGGCGGCTGCGCGAGCGGCGCCTTCGCCCGGCGGATCGGCGGCACCGGTCGGCCCGGCTGGACGAAGGCCACCTCTTCGGGCAGCACCAGCGCCACCTCGACGCTGGCCTGCCCCTGATCCACATAGCCGAGCTTGTAGGCGGCAGCGTAGGAGAGATCGATGATGCGGCCCGGATGGAAGGGGCCACGGTCGTTCACCCGCACCACGGCCGAGCGGCCGTTAGCCAGATTGGTGACGCGCACGTAGCTCGGGATCGGCAGGCTCGGGTGGGCCGCGGTCATCGCGTACATGTCGTAGGTGTCGCCGCTGGAAGTCTTGCGGCCGTGGAACATCTTGCCATACCAGCTGGCGACGCCCTGCTCGCGTACGAGCCCGCCACCGGACGACATCGAGCCCTGCAGGGAATAGTCGTTTCTGGGGAGACGGGCGGGGTCGGCGACTTCGTCGCCGGCGGCCGGCTCATCCGGCCGCACGTCGTTCTTGAAGACGCCGTCGACGAACTTGTAGCGGGACGCCGGGCGCAGGCCGGTGTTCGACGACGGCACCGCGCCATCGGACGCGACCGGCTCCTGGGCGGCAGCGGCCGGACCGGCCAGCATCAGGGCACTACACAACAGCGCGGGCAGCAGGCCGGCGCGACGGAACATCGCTACAGGGGTCATGACGCTCATTCCTGTTCGGGCGCGCGCAGTTGCGCGCGCGGGTTCAGGTACCTACCCGGCGTCGATGACGCTGGATGCTCATCAGCATGCCAACACCCAGACACAGAGTAACGAGTGCAGTGCCACCGTAACTGACGAAAGGCAGCGGAACCCCGACAACGGGGAGAATTCCGCTCACCATACCCATGTTCACAAACGCATAGGTGAAGAAGATCAGCGTCAGTGCGCCAGCGAGCAGGCGCGAGAACAGGGTCGGGGCACCAGCGGCAATAAACAGGCCGCGAAAAATCAGGAGGATATAGAGTACCGCAAGAAACAGCGCGCCGGCAAGCCCGAATTCCTCGGTCAGCACCGCAAAGATGAAGTCGGTATGACGCTCGGGCAGGAAGTCGAGGTGGGTCTGGGTGCCGTTGCCCCAGCCTTTGCCGAAGACACCGCCCGAGCCGATGGCGATCGTCGACTGGATGATGTGGAAGCCCTTACCGAGCGGATCGGAGGTCGGATCGAGCAGCGTGCACACCCGGTGCTTCTGGTATTCACGCATCCCCGGCCACTCGACGCCGGGCTGGCAGATGGTGTCGCCCATCGCGACGATGGCGACGATGCCGGCGATTCCCACCACCGCAAAAGGCAGAATCAGACGCCAGGCCAGGCCGGCGAAGAACAGCACATAGAAGCCCGCCGCCGCCACCAGCACCGCGGTGCCCAGATCGGGCTGCTTGGCGATGAGCCCCACCGGGACCAGCAGCAGCGCGCCGGCGACGAAGAAGTCGCTCACCCGCAGCATGCCCTCGCGAAGCTGGAAGTACCACGCCAGCATCAGCGGCATGGCGATCTTCATCAGCTCCGACGGCTGGATGCGCGCGACGCCGATGTTGAGCCAGCGCCGCGCGCCCTTCGACACGTCGCCGAACAGCGCCACGCCGACCAGCAGCAGCACGCCGAGCACATAGAGCGGCAGCGCGATGCTCATCATGCGCTGCGGCGGAATGCTCGCGGCGATCCACATCACGACGAAGGCCACGCCGATGTTGAGGGCCAGGGTGCCGAGGCGCTCCGGCGAGGCGCTGACCATCACGACCGTCGAAAAACCCAGGATGATGGCGACGATCAGCAGCAGCGGGCCGTCCAGCGGCGCGACGAGATAGCCCGGCCATTTGCGCGGATCGAAACGCGAATCAATCACCGGCGCCATCCCCCAGCGTGCCCTCGGCGCCCGGATCTTCCGGCGCGATGCCGACCGGCAGCTTGCCGAGGAGGTAGTAATCGAGCACCCGGCGGGCGATCGGGGCGGCGGATTCGGCCCCGAAGCCGCCGTTCTCGACGAGCACCGCCAACGCGATGGTCGGCTTGTCGGCCGGCGCGAAGGCGATGAAGAGGGCGTGGTCGCGCAGGCGTTCGGCGATCCGCGACGAGTATTTGGCGCCCTTCAGCGAAAAGACCTGGGCGGTGCCGGTCTTGCCGGCCGACACGTAGCCGGCCCCGGCGAAGGCGCGGGCGCCGGTGCCTTCGCGGTTCACGCCGACCATGCCGCGACGGATCGTCTCGATGTGCTCTGGCTTGATCGGGATGGTCTTGATCGGCTGCGGTTCGATCATGCGCCGCGAGCCGTCCTTGGCGTTCTCGATGTACTTGACGAGGTGCGGCTTGTACATCACCCCGCCGGCCGCCACGGTGGCGGTGGCGTGGGCCAGCTGCAGCATGGTGTAGGCGTTGTAGCCCTGGCCGATGCCGATCGAGATCGTTTCGCCGCCGAACCACTTCTGCTGCTCCGGCTTCTTGAAGCGCCGTTTCTTCCATTCGGGCGACGGCAGCACGCCGGTGCTCTCGCCTTCGATGTCGATGCCGGTGCGGCTGCCGAAGCCCAACTCGCCGAGAGTCGAGGCGATCAGGTCGATCCCCATGTCGTTGGCGAGGCGGTAGTAGTAGGTGTCGCAGGAGTGCACGATCGACTTGTACATATCCACGGTGCCATGACCGCCCACCTTGTCGTCGCGGAAATGATGGCCGCCGAAGTCGAAGTAACCGGGATCGGAGATCGTCTGGCTGGCCGTGCGCTTGCCGCTCATCAGCGCCGCCAGCGCCATGAAGGGCTTGAAGGTCGAGCCGGGCGGATAGGCGCCGTTGAGGGCGCGGTTGACCATCGGATGGTCCGGCGAGTTGTTGAGCTCGTCCCAGTCCTGCGGGGCGATGCCGTCGACGAACAGGTTGGGATCGAAGGTCGGCACCGACACCAGCGCCAGCACCCCGCCGCTGCCCGGCTCGATCGCCACCAGCGCGCCGCGGCGGTTGCCGAAGGCCTTTTCGACGACTTCCTGCAGCTTGAGGTCGACCGTCAGCACGAGGCTGTTGCCCGGCGTCGCCGGCGTGCGGCGCAGCGCCCGCACGGCCCGCCCGCCCGAATCGACCTCGACCTCCTCGTAGCCGGTGACGCCGTGCAGCTCGCGCTCGTAGCTCTTCTCGAGGCCGGCCTTGCCGATGTGGTCGGTGCCGCGGTAGTTGGCGGTGTCGTCGTTTTCCTCGATGCGTTCGAGGTCGCGGTCGTTGATCCGCCCGATGTAGCCGATGATGTGCGAGCCGAAGCTGCCCATCGGGTAATCGCGGAACAGCCGCGCCTTCAACTCGACGCCCGGAAAGCGGTAGCGCTGGGCGATGAAGCGCGCGACTTCCTCGTCCGACAGCCGGTTGCGGATCGGCAGCGACTCGAAGCTCTTGCTCTCGTCCATCAGCTTCTTGAGGCGCTTGCGATCCTTGGGCTGGATGTCGACGAGCTTGGAAAGCGCCTCGATCGTCGCCTCCAGATCGGCAACCCGCGACGGCGTGATCTCCAGCGTGTAAGCCGAGTAGTTGCGCGCCAGCACGGTGCCGTTGCGATCCATGATCAGCCCGCGGTTGGGGACGATCGGCACCAGCGAGATGCGGTTATCCTCGGCGCGGGTCGAGTAGTAGTCGTAGCGGAGAACCTGCAGGTAAACGAAACGCGCCGCCAGCAGGCCGAAGCACACCAGCGCCACCGCGCCGGCCACCGCCAGGCGGGCGCGGAAACGGGAGAGCTCCTGCTCGGGCGTGCGGATGACGGTCATGAGGCGTCAGATCGGCCGGTTCTCGTCGCGCTCGACCGGCCGGTACTGCGGCAGCAGCAGCACATAGTGCAGCGGAATCCACAGCAGGGCGCTGACGAAGCAGCCGAAGAACATCCACCAGCCGGGAAACTCGGCGCCCGCCATCAGGCGCACGGCAACCATCAGCAACTGCGACAGGAACAGCAACGGCAGCACGTGCAGCGCCTGCTCGACCGGCGTGAACCACAGCACCCGGCGCGACAGCTCATTGGCCGCGTAGGCCAGCAGCACGTACGCGAAGGCGTGCTGCCCCATCGCCGCCCCCACCCCGATATCGACCAGCAGGCCAAGCACGAAACCGGCGCCGATGCCGATCTTCAGCGGTTCGCGCACGCACCAGAAGGCCAGCACCAGGGCCACGAAATCCGGCACCGCCGGCAGATGGCCGGTCGGGATGTAGTTGAGGAACAGCGCGACGAAGAAGGTCAGGTACACGAACCACATCTTCACCGGGAGCAGGATGCGGCTCGAACGGTTGGTCGGTTGCATGGCTTACTCCCCGCCTGCCCGGGCCTTGCGGCCCTTGCCGGCCTTGCCCTTGTTGATCGGCTCCGGCTCGGGCGGGCGGGGCGGCAGGGCTTCGCGGTGCCCGAGCACCAGCACATGGCTGAACTGCTCGACCCCCGCCGCCGGCAGGCACGGGATGCGCGCGAAGGTCTGGGCCTGGTCGCGGTCGACGCGGGCCACGGTGGCCACCGGCAGACCCGCCAGGAACACGCCGTCGAGGCCCGAGGTGACGATCCGGTCGCCGGGCTGCACGTCGGCGTTGGCGGCGAGGTAGCGCAGCTCCATCAGACCGTTGCCGGACCCGAACAGCACCGCGCGCAGGCCGCTGCGCACGATCGTCACCGGAATCGCCTGATCCTTGTCGGTGAGCAGCGTCAGCTCGGCCTGCATCGGAAAGACGCGGGTGATCTGGCCGATCACGCCGACGTCATCGACCACCGCCTGACCGGCCTCGATGCCGGCCTGGGCGCCCTTGTCGAGAATGACCTTGCGCGAGAACGGGTCTTTCGCGGAGTACATGATCTCGGCCACCACCGACTTCACCGGCTGGCGCTCGCGGGCCTCGAGCAGCGCGCGCAGATGGCGGTTCTCCTGCTCGATCTGGTCGAGGCGCAGCAGACGCTCGGCGCCGAGCAGCTGCTTGCTCTTCAGCTCCTTGTTCTCGATCTGCAGGCGGACCAGCGAGGCGAAATAGTTGGAGGCGTTGCGGACGAAATCGGCCGGCGTCGCGGCGGCCATCTGCAAGGGATAGGCCAGCACCGACAAACCCTGGCGGAAGGCGTCGAGGTAGCGCAGGTTGAGGTCGGAGACCAGCAGCGCCAGCGACACCGTGACGAAAAAGACGAGCTTGGCCAGCGGCGCGGGCCCGCGTTTGAAGAAGGGAGGAGGCGAATGGCCGACCATCGGACGGAACGTTCAGGCCGATCGGCAAGCGGCAGCGCCCGGGGCCGACCCGGGTCGCCGGCACGCGCAGCGGAACGGGGCGTTCACCGCGGGCGCCGTGGCCGCTGCCGGCTCGTCTTATTCGCTGGTGAAGATGGAGCCGAGCTGGTCCATCTTTTCGAGGGCCATGCCCGAGCCGCGCACCACGCAGGTCAGCGGATCGTCGGCGACGATCACCGGCAGGCCGGTCTCTTCCATCAGCAGACGGTCGAGGTCGCGCAGCAGCGCGCCGCCGCCGGTCAGCACCATGCCGCGCTCGGCGATGTCGGCGCCCAGTTCGGGCGGGGTCTGTTCGAGCGCGATCTTCACCGCCGAGACGATCTGGTTGAGCGGCTCGGTGAGCGCTTCGAGGATTTCGTTGGAGGAGATCGTGAAGGCGCGCGGAATGCCTTCGGCGAGGTTGCGGCCCTTGACTTCCATCTCCTTGACTTCGGAACCGGGGAAGGCCGAACCGATTTCCTTCTTGATGGATTCGGCGGTGGTTTCGCCGATCAGCATGCCGTAGTTGCGGCGGATGTAATTGACGATCGCCTCGTCGAACTTGTCGCCGCCGACCCGGATCGAACCGGCATAAACCATGCCACCCAGCGAGATCACGCCGACCTCGGTGGTGCCGCCGCCGATATCGACGACCATCGAGCCGGTTGCATCGGCCACCGGCATGCCGGCGCCGATCGCCGCAGCCATCGGCTCCTCGATCAGATAGACGTTGCTGGCGCCGGCGCCGAGAGCCGATTCGCGGATCGCCCGGCGCTCCACCTGGGTCGAGCCACAAGGCACGCAGATGATGATGCGCGGGCTGGGCGAGAACAGGCGGGTATCGTGAACCTTCTTGATGAACTGCTTGAGCATCTGCTCGGTGACGGTGAAGTCGGCGATCACGCCGTCCTTCATCGGACGGATGGCGGTGATGTTGCCGGGCGTCTTGCCGAGCATCTGCTTGGCCGACATGCCGACGGCGAGGATGGTTTTCTTGGCGTTCGGACCGCCTTCGGTGCGGATCGCCACCACGGACGGTTCATCGAGAACGATGCCCTTGCCGCGCACGTAGATCAGGGTGTTGGCGGTGCCGAGGTCGATGGCGAGATCGTTCGAAAAATAAGAGCGCAGAGAACCAAACATCGGAGAAAAATCCCGGAAAAAGCCGTTGCAGGGGTTGGGAATTGAGGCAACAGAATCGCTTATGATAACCTACAAACCTTTGTCGTTTAAGCAACTTTGTAAATTGCCATGTCACTTTCCGCCGACGAAGTCCGCCATATCGCCAAGCTCGCCCGCCTCGAACTCGCCGATGGCGAGCTGGCCGCCACCCAGGTCAAGCTCAACGGCATCTTCGGCCTGATCGAGGAAATGCAGGCGGTGAACACCGACGGGGTCGAGCCGATGAGCCACCCGCAGGAACTCGCCCAGCGCCTGCGCGACGACGCGGTCAGCGAGACCGACCGCCGCGCCGCCTACCAGGCCATCGCCCCGCAGACCGAGGCCGGGCTGTACCTGGTTCCGAAGGTCATCGAGTAAGCCGCCCCCACCGTTCCGCGGCTGCCTCCGGCGGCCGCCTTCACCTCGCCCTGCGCACCATGATCGACTCCAGCCTCAAGGACATCGCCGCCGCCCTGCGCGCGAAACGCATCTCCGCCGTCGAACTCGCCACCGACAGCCTCGCCCGCATCGCCGCCGGCAACCCCAGGATCAACGCCTTCGTCACCGTCGACCGGGACGGCGCGCTGGCCGCCGCCGCCGCTGCCGACGCCCGCCTCGCAGCGGGCACGGCCGGCCGGCTGACCGGCATCCCGCTGGCCCACAAGGACGTCTTCTGCACCGAAGGCGTGCTCACCACCTGCGGCTCGAAGATGCTCGCCAACTTCACGGCGCCCTACGACGCCCACGTCGTCAGCCTGCTCAAGCAGGCCGGCGCGGTGATGGTCGGCAAGACCAACATGGACGAGTTCGCGATGGGCTCGTCGAACGAGAACTCGCACTTCGGCCCGACCCGCAACCCGTGGAACACCGCCTGCGTGCCCGGCGGCTCGTCGGGCGGCTCGGCGGCGGCGGTGGCGGCGCGCCTGGTGCCGATCGCCACCGGCACCGACACCGGCGGCTCGGTGCGCCAGCCGGCGGCGCTGTGCGGCATCACCGGCATCAAGCCGACCTACGGCACCGTGTCGCGCTACGGCATGATCGCCTACGCCTCGTCGCTCGACCAGGGTGGCGCCTTCGCCCGCTCGGCCGAAGACTGCGCCGCGCTGCTGTCGGCGATGACCGGCCACGATCCGCGCGATTCGACCAGCCTCGAACGCGACGCCGAAGACTACGGCCGCGACCTGAACCAGCCCCTGGCCGGCCTGCGCATCGGCGTGCCGAAAGAGTTCTTCGCCGAGGGCATGGAAGGCGACGTGCGCGCCGCCGTCGACGCGGCGCTGGCCGAATACCGCAAGCTCGGCGCGACCACCGTCGAAGTCAGCCTGCCCAACGCCCGGCTGGCGATCCCGGCCTACTACGTGATCGCCCCCGCCGAAGCCAGCTCCAACCTCAGCCGCTTCGACGGCGTGCGCTACGGCCACCGCGCCGCCGACTACACCGACCTGATGGACATGTACTGCAAGAGCCGCGCCGAAGGCTTCGGCGGCGAGGTCAAGCGGCGCATCCTGGTCGGCACCTACGTGCTGTCGCACGGCTACTACGACGCCTACTACATCAAGGCGCAAAAGCTGCGCCGCCTGATCGCCGACGACTTCGCCGCGGCCTTCCGGCAGTGCGACCTGATCGCCGGCCCGACCACGCCGACGGTCGCCTTCGGCATCGGCGAAAAGAGCGATGACCCGGTGCAGATGTACCTCGGCGACATCTACACCGTCGCCGTGAACCTCGCCGGCCTGCCCGGCCTGTCGCACCCGGCCGGCTTCGGCAAGGGCGGCCTGCCGGTCGGCCTGCAGCTGATCGGCAACTATTTCAGCGAAGCCCGCCTGCTCGGCGCCGCCCACCAGTTCCAGCAGGTCACCGACTGGCACAGCCGGGCGCCGCAAAGCTGAACCCCGCGATGAAGCGCCTTCTCGTGCTCGCCACCGCCGCCGCGCTCGCCGGCTGCTCGGCGCTGCCGCTGCCGTCGCGGCCCGGCCGGGACGCCGGCAGCAGCGCCGGCATCGAGGCGCCGGCAACCGGTGGCGCATCGGGCCGCCTCAAGCCGATGCCGCTGCGCACCTTCTCGGTGAGCACCGAATGCAGATTCCGCGACGAAACCGGCAACTTCGGCACCGCCACCGTCGAGGTCGTCAACTCGAAGGTCAATGCCTTCAAGGCCGAACTCACGATGCCCAAACGCGGCTCCTGCCGCTTCGACCTCGCCCAGTTCCGCCAGACGCAGGCCCTGCCGTCGGTCGAACTGGCCGGCGCGCGGGACTGCCGCGTGCACATGTGGGAACAGGGCGAACAGGTCACCGTCGCCTTCGCCAACTGCTACCACCTGTGCACCCCGGCCAGCGCCCAGGACTACGTCTGGCCGCTGCTGATCGACAAGGCCACCGGCCGCTGTGACTGAACGACACCAAATCTAGAGAGCCACCATGAGCAGAACCGACTGGGAAGTCGTCATCGGGCTGGAAGTGCATACCCAGCTCAACACGCAATCCAAGATTTTCTCCGGCGCCAGCATCGCCTTCGGCGCCGAACCCAACGTGCAGGCCTGCGCGGTGGATATCGCCCTGCCCGGCGTGCTGCCGGTGCTCAACCGCGGCGCGGTCGAACGGGCGATCCGCTTCGGCCTCGCGGTGGGCGCCACCATCGCGCCGAAGAGCGTCTTCGCGCGCAAGAACTATTTCTACCCCGACCTCCCCAAGGGCTACCAGATCAGCCAGTACGAACTGCCGGTGGTCCAGGGCGGCCACCTCGACCTGCTGGTGCCGGACGGCAAGGGCGGCCACTACGAGAAGCGCGTCAATCTCACCCGCGCCCACCTCGAGGAAGACGCCGGCAAGAGCCTCCACGAGGACTTCCACGGCATGACCGGCATCGACCTCAACCGCGCCGGCACGCCGCTGCTCGAGATCGTCTCCGAGCCCGACATGCGCTCCTCCGCCGAAGCCGTCGCCTACGCCCGGCAGCTGCACGCGCTGGTGCGCTGGATCGACATCTGCGACGGCAACATGCAGGAAGGCTCGTTCCGCTGCGACGCCAACGTGTCGGTGCGCCCGCGCGGCCAGGCCGCGTTCGGCACCCGCCGCGAGATCAAGAACCTCAACAGCTTCCGCTTCCTGCAGCAGGCCATCGAATACGAGATCCAGTGGCAGATCGACCTCATCGAGGACGGCGGCAAGGTTCAGCAGGCCACCGTGCTGTTCGACCCCGATACCGGCGAAACCCGCGCCATGCGCAGCAAGGAAGACGCCCACGACTACCGCTACTTCCCCGACCCCGACCTGCTGCCGCTGGTCATCGGCGCAGACTGGATCGCCCGCGTGCAGGGCGAGCTGCCCGAACTGCCGGTCGCGCTGGCGGCCCGCTTCCAGGGCGAATACGGCCTCTCGGCGTACGACGCGACGACGCTCACCGCCAGCCGCGAAACCGCCCAGTTCTACCTCGCCACCGTCGCCGCCGCCGGCAGCGCCAATGCCAAGACCTGCGCCAACTGGGTGATGGGCGAACTCGCCGCGCGCCTCAACAAGGCCGAGCT
>SSSX01000485.1 GCA_015657735.1 Zoogloeaceae bacterium | reverse complement strand
GACGCCTCCCGGCAAGCGGCCCGGCGGACCGCAATGAGGATTATCGATGGCCGGCGCGATGCCGGCCCGCTTCACGACGACCGGGCGCCAGGCCCGCTGACAGCCCCGTAAACGCAGCGACGGAGCCGGGCGGCTCCGTCACGCGGCAACGCTTCAGTGGGCGCCCGCTTTCAGGTCGCCCGTCGGATGCCAGCCGACGACCAACACCATCACCGCAAATCCGATCACGTAGGCCACCGGCACGAACCACCCGTGGCGCAGCCAGTTGCCCACCGACTTGGCCTCGGGATACATATTGGACAGCGCCACGCCCGCCGACGAGCCGAACCACAGCATCGAACCGCCGAAGCCCACCGCGTAGGCCAGGAAGCCCCAGTCGTAGCCGCCCTGCTTGAGCGCCAGCGCGGTGAGCGGAATGTTGTCGAACACCGCCGACACGAAGCCCAGACCGAGCGCCGCCGGCCACGACGCGAGCGGGAGCTTTTCTACCGGCATCATCGATGCGCAGCTTACCAGCGAGAGCAGGAAGATCGTGCCCATGAAGGTTTCCGGCAGCACTTCCCAGTCGGGCCGGCGGACACCGGCGGTCAGCAGGATCGCCGCCCACACGGCCACGCCGAGGAAAGGGAAACTGTCGGCGAGGTGGGCAAACTTGACGTTGACGACCACATTGACGGCCACTGCCGCGGCGAGGATCAGCACCACGATGGCGACCCGCGGGACGTCCGCGTGGGTGTGCTCGTGGGCGTGCCGGATGATTGGCGAATAGCGGTGCTGGGCCCGCGCCGCCGGAACGCCGAAGATCGCCAGCGCGACGCCCGCACCGACGAAGGCTTCGAGCACCGCCAGCGGGCTGACCCCGGCGATCCACATCATGGTCGTCGTGGTATCGCCGACCACGCTGCCCGAGCCACCGGCGTTGGAGGCGGCGACGATGGCCGCCAGGTAGCCGACGTGCACCCTGGCGCGGAACAGCGAGTGGGCCATGGCGCCGCCGATCAGCGCCGCGGCGATGTTGTCGAGGAAGCTGGAAATCACGAAGACCATCACCAGCAGCACGAAGCCGCCTTTCCAGTCGTCCGGCAGATAGCGCGGCAGGATCACCGGAATGCGCGTCTTTTCGAAGTGGCGGGCGAGCAGCGCAAAGCCCATCAGCAGCAGGAACAGGTTGGCCAGGGTCACCCATTCGTGGGCGAAGTGCCCGACCAGGCCGCCGATGCCGCTGCCGGCGTTAAAGCCGGTGAAGATCAGCTTGTAGGCGGAAATGACGACCAGCCCGGTCAGGCCGACCTTCAGCGTGTGGTCGTGAAACAGGGCGACGCCGAGGAGGGTCAGCGCGAACAGGATGAAATCCACCGGAATGCCGGCCACCGCCGGACCGTCGGCGCCGGCCATCGCCACCCCCGACAGCGTCACCCCCGCCAGTCCCAGCGTCAGGCCGCGGCACCACCGCAGCGCATTCGATTGCATACGATTCCCCGATACTGAATGTTGGGCGCCCGGCGCCGATGCGGCCGATTGTAGCCTTTCGTATCCCTGCTGCGCCTACGGGAATTCCATGATGGCGGCGCCGGCACGCCGACGTGGCTGTTGAGCGAAATCAATTTGCTGCGCCGCAGGAGGCGGACAATTTCCCGATCCGCCCCCATCCGGCACGGCACGGCCCCGACAACCGACAACGACAGGAACCACACCGAAGTGTCCGACTCCCATTCCCAAAAGACCCTGGCGCCGGTGGTGGTCGCCGCGATCGGCGTCGTCTTCGGCGACATCGGCACCAGCCCGCTCTACGCGCTGAAAGAGATCTTCAACGGCCATCATCCGATCCCCGTCACGCCGGACAACATCCTCGGCATCCTGTCGATGGTGTTCTGGTCGATCATGGCCCTGGTCACGCTGAAGTACGTCAGCGTGATCATGCGCGCCGACAACCGCGGCGAAGGCGGCTCGCTGGCGCTGCTGTCGCTGATCACCGAAAACTCCCGCAACCGGGTGGTCACCTGGGTCATCTCGCTGCTCGGCATCTTCGCCGCCGCCCTGTTCTACGGTGACAGCATGATCACGCCGGCCATCTCGGTGCTGTCGGCGGTCGAGGGCCTCGAGATCGTCTCCCCCGACTTCAAGACCTACGTGCTGCCGCTGACGGTCTTCATCCTCACCGCGCTGTTCTTCATCCAGCGCCGCGGCACCGGCACCGTGGGCCTGTTCTTCGGGCCTGTGATGATCGGCTGGTTCGGCGTGCTGGGCGTCCTCGGCGCCCTCGAAATCGCCCGTCACCCGGGGGTGCTGGCGGCACTCAACCCCTTGTACGCGTCCGGCTTCATCGCCACCCACCCTGCGCTGGCCTTCCTGGCCCTCGGCTCGGTAGTGCTGGCGGTCACCGGCGGCGAGGCGTTGTACACCGACATGGGGCACTTCGGCCGCTTCCCGATCCGCGTCGCGTGGTTCGGCTTCGTGATGCCGGCGCTGGTGCTCAACTACTTCGGCCAGGGCGCGCTGCTGCTCGACGAACCGGCCGCCATCGAAAGCCCGTTCTTCCACCTCGGCCCGGGCTGGGCGCTGATTCCGCTGGTGATCCTCGCCACGCTGGCCACGGTGATCGCCTCGCAGGCGGTGATCTCGGGCGCCTTCTCGGTGGCCCGCCAGGCGGTGCAGATGGGTTTTCTGCCGCGGATGCTGATCATTCACACGTCCGGCAAGGAGGAAGGCCAGATTTACGTGCCCTTCACCAACTGGACGCTCTATCTCGCCGTCGTCGCGCTGGTGCTCGGCTTCGGCTCGTCGTCGAATCTGGCGGCGGCCTACGGCATCGCGGTAACCGGCACGATGCTCATCGACACCGTGCTGGTGGCCTTCGTGATGGTGCTGCTGTGGCGCTGGCACCCGCTGCTGGTGGTGCTGGTGGCGGGCGGCTTCCTGACGGTGGACATCGCCTTCTTCGCCGCCAATGCGATCAAGATTCCGCAGGGCGGCTGGTTCCCGATCGTGATGGCGGTCGTCTCCTTCACGGTGCTGACTACCTGGCGCCGGGGTCGCCGGGTGGTCCGCCGCGAGCTGGCCAAGCAGGGCATCCCGATCGCCGCCTTTCTGCGCGGCCTGGGCAGCGACGTCCATCGGGTCGGCGGCACCGCGGTATTCATGACCAGTTCGAAGGAAGGCGTGCCCGCCGCGCTGCTCCACAACCTCAAGCACAATCAGGTGCTGCACGAGCGGGTCGCGCTGGTCACCGTCGAAACCACCGACACACCGTATGTGAACGACCTCGACCGCATCTACCTGCACCGCATGGACAAGGGTTTCATGCGCGTGGTGATCCGCTACGGCTTCATGGAAGACCCCGACATCCCCCAGGCCCTCGAACACTGCCGGCGCCTCGGCGAGCCTTTCGACATCATGGAAACGACCTTCTACCTCTCCCGCGAAACGGTGATCCCCGGCATCGTCGGGCGCAACATCCATCCGTGGCGGGCGCGCCTGTTCGCCCTCATGTCGAAGAACGCCACCAGCGCGACGGATTTCTTCAAGATTCCGAACAACCGGGTCGTCGAGCTTGGCACCCAGCTGGTGATCTGAGCCGCCGCCGTGGGGGCTCAGGCTCCCGCGACGATCCGCGCCAGGCGTTGCAGCGCCGCCTCGATCTGCGTCGAGAACGGAAAGCCGCAGCTGATCCGCAGGAAATGATCGAAACGCCCGGAGTTGGAGAACATCAGCCCCGGCGCCACCCGGATGCCTTCCCGCAGCGCCGTCTCGAAAACCTCGCCTGAGCTGCGCCGGCCCGGCATCTCCACCCACAGCAGCATTCCGCCCTTCGGCATGTTGAGCCGCGTGCCGGCCGGAAAATACGCCGCGATGGCCTCGGCGGTGCGCTCGCGCTGGACCTTCAGCTGGCGGCGCAGGCGCACCAGATGGCGGTCGAAGGCATGGCTGCCCATGAACTCGGCGAGGGCCAGCTGCGCCAGCGCGTCGTTGGGCCGGCTCTGCGCGTGCTTGAGCATGCGGATGCGGGCCTGCCAGCGCCCGCCTATCATCCAGCCGATGCGCATGCCCGGGGCCAGCGTCTTGTGCAGCGAGCCGCAGTGGATCACGCCACCGTTGCGGTCCCAGGCCTTGCAGCTCGCCAGCGGCAGATCGTCGTCGCTGAGGGCGCCGTAGATGTCGTCCTCCACCAGCGCCACCTGGCTGGCCGCGCACAGTTCGACCAGTCTGGCCTTCTCGGCGTCGGGCATCACCGAGCCGAGCGGGTTCTGGAAGTTCGGCACCACCACCACCGCACGGATGCGCTCATGCGTACGCAGGGCCAGCTCCAGCGCCTCGACCGACATGCCGCGGCTCGGGCTGGTGGGGATTTCCAGCGTACGCAGGCCGAGGCTTTCGATGACCTGCAACAGCCCGAAATAAGTCGGCGATTCCACCGCCACCAGATCGCCGGGCTGGGCCACCGCGCGCAGGGCCAGGTTGATCGCCTCGGTGCAACCGTGGGTCACCAGAATCTCGTCGGCGGTCGGACTCATCCCCGCCGCCATCGCCCGCCGCGCCAGCACCGCGCGGAAGCCCCGTTCGCCGTGGGGCGGAACCGGGCTGACCAGCACTTCGGGGTGCCGCCGCAGGGCGCGCAGCGCAGCATTCTTGAGCGCTTCCTGGGGATAGGCCTCGGGCGCCCCGAAGGCCAGCGCCAGATTGGTCACCACCGGAAAACGCTCGCACTTGGCGACGAAGTCCGACACCCGGTCGTGGATGCCGCTGTAGGGCGCCGGGTCGGGCAAGCCGACGCCCGGGTCGGGCTCGCTGACCGGCTGCAGCACGGCCCGGCGCGGCTTGAGCACGAAGTAGCCGGAGCGCGGCCGCGCCTCCAGCAGGCCTGCATCCTCCAGGCTGCGGCAGGCCTGCAACGCGGTGGACAGGCTCACCCGGTGCAGGCGCATCAGGGCCCGCACCGACGGCATGCGCGCGCCCGGCGCCAGCACGCCGGATTCGATCGCCTTCCGGTAATGCCCGGCGACGCGGGCGTACAACAAGCTGTCGGTGCTTTCGGTTGCCATCGCGCCATGATCTCCAAAGCGATGCCGCCGCCACAGGTACAGATCGCGGCAAAGCGCACCATAACAGACACAGGAAACCGACACTGCACCGATACAGAAAGACCGGCGCTGTGCCTGTCGGCGGAGCGAGGCGGCGCTTAGGCTGGAGGCACTGACATTCCGGAGCACGCCGCCATGAAAACCCCTCCCCCACCGCCGCTGCGCCTTGCGCGGGACGAGTCGCAACTTCTGCATGTCGCCGCCGGCACCCTGCTGCTGGTGCACGACGGCTGCATCCGGCACGACGGTCCGCCGCGCTGGCTGGACGGGCGGTGGCTGCCGACGCAGCAGCGCCTCGACGCCGGCACCTGCCAGCGGGTCGACGACGCCGGCTGGATTCGCCTCACGGCGCTCCGCGACAGCGAACTGCGAATCATCGTGGCGAACGAGGAAGCGGGCCTGCTCGAGTTGTTGCTGGCCCGGCTACGCTGGCTGCGCAGCCTGGAAATCCGCAAGCTGCGGGAAGAGGTGAGGGCCCTGCGGATACTGGCCGGGCCCGGTGAGAAAGGCTGACGCGCGGACAGCGGCGGGACTATTCGGCGTGACTCAGCGCGCCGCCACCCCGCGCTCGTGCTCGACATCCCATTCGGCGAGGATTTCGGCGGCCTGGCAGGCCAGCACCGCGTTGTCGAAACCTTCCGGCGACGGCACCCGCACGAAGGTGCGGATCGGGCAGCCATCCTTCTTCTGCAGGATGTCGTACCAGCCATCCCATTTGTTCTGCCCGCGCCGCAACACGGCGTAGGGCTGACAGATGAAATCGGGGGCGGCCTGCATCAACATCGTTCTCTCCTGATATCGCGCGCGACCATCGACCGGCGCAACGCACGGGCAAATTCTAGTCAGGCCGGCCGGGGAAGAAGGTTAAACAACATGGAATCGACCCATCCCGAATCACATTGCAACAATTCCCCTGCTTTTGATGTGGGAATTGTCGAAGCCGGCGGCCTCGGCCGGCGCACGGCGCTCATTGCCGGTCGCTCCGCGCGGCGATGCGGAAGTACAGGCGGTCGGGCAGCCAGCGCAGCAGCTTGACCGCCCGCGTGAAGCGCCGCGGAAAGTGGATCTCGAAGCCGCCGCCGGCAAAGCCGCGGATGATGTGGCGTGCCGCATCGGCCGCGGCGATCGGCGCCGCCGTGTCGAGGTCGGCCTGCGCCGACAGCGTCGCGGCGAAACCCGGGTTGATGATGAACACCGACACCCCCTGCGGCGCCAGGTCGAGGTACAGCGTCTCGGCAAAATTGATCAGCGCCGCCTTGCTCGGCCCGTACGCCAGCGCCCGCGGCAGGCCCCGGTAGCCGGCCGCGCCGCCGACGATGGCGATCGCACCGTCGTGCTGGCGCAGCATCTGCGGCACGACCGCGGCGACGCCATCCATGACGCCGAGCAGATTGGTGTGGACGGTCTGGCGGGCCGTGTCGGTGGTCAGATCCCAGGCCCGCAGCGGCGTATAGACACCGGCGTTGAGGATGATCAGGTCGAGCCCGCCCCACGCGTCGAGGATCTGCATCATCGCCGGCGTGAAGGCGTGGGCGTCGGTCACGTCGAGCGGCAGCACGAGAGCGTCGCGCATGATCTGCGCCAGTTCCCGCAGCCGTCCGGCCCGGCGTGCCGACAGGGCCAGCCGGGCACCACGCGAATCCAGCTCGGCGGCCAGCGCCGCGCCGATGCCGCTCGACGCGCCGACGATCCACACCCGCCGGCCCTGCCAGTCGGTGATCGGCGTATTCGGACTGCGGAACCAGGCCATTGCGGCACCCCCATGCTCGAACCCGGGGCGACCTCGCCGAAGCGGGGCAACACTTTTTCAGCGTAGCGCATCGCGACGCGCTTTGCCGGCCGGCCGCAATCAGGCGCTCAAGGGCGTTCGGCGAGCGCCTTCTCGACGGCGGCGACGAAGGCCGGGCTGTCGGGTGCCGTCTTGCTCGGAAAGCTGCTGACCTTCCGCCCGCTGCGGTCGATCAGATATTTGTGGAAGTTCCAGCGCGGCCGCTCGCCGGTCGCCGCGGCCAGCTGGCGGTACAGCGGATTGGCGCCCGCCCCGACCACCTCGGACTTGGCGAACATCGGAAACTTCACGCCGTAGGTCAGACGGCAGAAATCGGCGATCTCGGCATTGCTGCCCGGCTCCTGGCTGCCGAAGTCGTTGGACGGGAAGCCGATCACCACCAGCCCCTGCTCCCGGTACTTCGCGTACATCTTCTCGAGGCCGTCGTACTGACCCGTGAAGCCGCAATAGCTGGCGGTATTGACGACCAGCACCACCCGGCCCCGATAGTCGCACAGCGACTGCGGCACCTCGTCCTGCAGCCGCGCAAAGCGGTGGTCGAGCAGCGCCGGGCACTCCGCAGCCGCCAGCACAGGCGCCGCCGCCAGCGGCAGCACGGCAACAACGATCGCACGCAGGATTCCATTCATCGACAAGCCCACCCCCGCTTCGTGGCCGACAAAACACGCCACACCTTTGGTGGACCGGCCGCCGCCGCCCGAGTTCTGGCCGGCCGCCATCAGCCGTAGCGCGGCGCCGGCACGGCACGCCGCCGCGGCACCCGGGCCATCGACCAGTTCGCCCGCGCCCACGTCCACACCGCCGTCGTTCCGCCGTCGGCCAGCCCGGCGGGCGGCCCCTGGCCGAGAAAATCCAGCG
>SSSX01000484.1 GCA_015657735.1 Zoogloeaceae bacterium | reverse complement strand
GTGCCGGCCCAGCGCACCCTGGCCATGCTGCTGGTCGCCGCGGCGGCCATGCTCTCGGGGCGGCTGGTGGCGCCCAGTCGCATCCTGGCGCTGGCCTTGCTGGTCGTGCTGGTGGTCGATCCGTGGGCGGTGCTGGCCGCCGGTTTCTGGCTGTCCTTCGCGGCGGTCGGGGCCTTGCTCTACGTCGGCGCGGCACGGGGCGACGAAACCAGCGGCTGGGCCGAACGGCTGCGCGGCTGGGGCGTCGTGCAGTGGGCGGCGACGCTGGCTTCGCTGCCCATCCTGCTGCTCGTTTTCCAGCAGTTTTCGCTGGTCTCGCCGCTGGCCAATGCGCTGGCCATTCCGGTCATCAGCTTCGTCGTCACGCCGCTCGCCCTGCTCGGCGCGGTGGTCCCGTGGTGGCCCATCCTGGCGCTGGCCCATGTGGTGCTGGACTGGCTGATGGTTTTCCTCGCCTGGTGCGCCGCCTGGCCGGTCTGGCAGGCGCCGGCGCCGCCGCTGTGGGTGGTCGGCGTGGCCGGGCTCGGGGTGGCGATCGGCCTGCTGCCGCGTGGTGTGCCCGGGCGCTGGCTGGCCGCTGTGCTGATCCTGCCGGCGCTGGCCTGGCCGGTGGACCAGCCGGCCGAGGGTGAAGCACGGGTTACCGTGCTCGATGTCGGGCAGGGGCTGGCCGCCGTGGTCCGCACCCGGGAGCACACCTTGATCTACGACCCCGGGCCGCTGTACAGCGCCGAGTCGGACGCCGGCCAGCGCGTCGTCGTGCCTTACCTGCGCTACCTCGGCATCTCCCGCGTCGACCGGTTGATGGTCACCCACCGCGACAGCGACCATTCGGGCGGCATGGCTTCGGTGCTGGCGGCGCTGGCCGTCGACGAAGTCAGTTCGTCGCTCGACCAGGCCGGCGGAACGCCTTGCCTGGCCGGCCAGCAGTGGTCGTGGGACGGCGTGCTGTTCGAGGTGCTGCATCCGGCCGCGGAAAACTACGCGGCCGGCGGCAAGGCCAACCATTTGTCCTGCGTGCTGCGGGTCAGCACCGGCGGGCGGCGCCTGCTGCTCACCTCGGACATCGAGGCGGCCGACGAGGCGGCGCTGCTCGCCCGCCATCCCGGCGACCTGGCGGCCGACGTGCTGCTGGTCCCGCACCACGGCTCGAAGACGTCGTCCACGCCGCCTTTCCTGCAGGCGGTGGGGGCGGCCGAGGTGATCGTGCCGGCCGGCTATCGCAACCGCTTTGGCCACCCGCGGCCGGAGGTGGTGGCGCGCTACGCGGCGACCGGCGCCCGGCTGTGGCGCACCGACCGCGACGGGGCGGTTCGTATCGACATGAGCCCGGCTTCGCTGTCATTATCGGCCTGGCGGACGGAACATCGCCGCTACTGGTACGGGCGGTGATAGAGTTGCGCAGAGGGAGGTGAGCATGACATTCAAACAACAGACCGTGCAGTGCGTCGGGCCCTCCGGCCTGCACCGGATGGCCTACACCGAGTGGGGGGCGCGCGACGATCCGCGCGTCCTCATCTGCGTGCACGGCCTGACCCGCAACGGCCGCGATTTCGACGCGCTGGCCGAGGCCATGTCGGCCCATTACCGGGTGATCTGCCCGGACGTCGTCGGCCGCGGGCGCAGCGCCCACCTGCGCGACCCGGCCGGCTACGGCATCGCCCAGTACGTCGCCGACATGGTGACGCTGATCGCCCGCCTCAACGTCGATTCGGTGCATTGGGTGGGCACTTCGATGGGCGGGCTGATCGGCATGGCGCTGGCCGCCCAGGAGGGCACGCCGATCCGCAAGATGGTGCTCAACGATGTCGGGCCGCTGATCACCGTCGAATCGCTGCAGCGCATCGCCACCTACGTCGGCCAGGACCCGGAC
>SSSX01000483.1 GCA_015657735.1 Zoogloeaceae bacterium | reverse complement strand
TTCTTGAGGTAGGCGATGTCGGCGGCCAGTTCGTCGTCGGTGGCGTTCTCGGCCATCGTGCGGACGATGTAGCCGCCGGTTTCGTCGGGCGCCAAAAGGCGGCTGACGCGTTCGCGCAGCGCTTCGCGGCCGGCCTCGTCGCCGATCCGCTGCGAGATGCCGATGTGCTTGTCCTGGGGCAGATAGACGAGCATCCGGCCGGCGATCGAAATCTGCGTGGACAGCCGCGCGCCCTTGGTGCCGATCGGGTCTTTCAGCACCTGCACGATCAGGTTCTGACCTTCAGCGAGGATGCGCTCGATGGGCCGCGGGGCGTCGCCGGCGTGGCGGTCGCACCAGATGTCGGCCACGTGCAGGAAGGCGGTGCGCTCGAGGCCGACGTCCATGAAGGCGGACTGCATGCCGGGCAGCACACGCACCACGCGGCCCAAGTAGACATTGCCGACGATGCCGCGGCTGGCGGTCCGCTCGACGTGCACTTCCTGGACGGCGCCCTGCTGCATGAGGGCCACGCGGGTTTCCTGGGGGGTGAAATTGATCAGGTATTCGTCGGACATGATGCGGGCAAAAAACGGTGATGGGTGATGGCGGGGCGTCCCGTCATCACCGATCGCCGCTCGTGTCCGGCATCGTCGGCGCGGTGGATCCGCGCCGCGGCATGCAGTGTCTCCTTCCGTCGGCCCGGCCGGATGGGCGCCGGCGGCCAATCACAAAGGATAGCCGAATTCGTGCAGCAGGGCGCCGGTCTCGAACAGCGGCAGGCCCATGATTCCGGTGTAGCTGCCGCGGATTTCCTCGATGAACAGCGCGGCGCGCCCCTGGATGCCGTAGGCGCCGGCCTTGTCGGCGGCTTCGCCGGTGGCGACGTAGTGGCGGATTTCGGCTTCCGACAGGCGGCGGAAACGCACTTCGCTGGTGGACAGGCGCTGCTCGAAGCGCATGCCGTCGCTGACGACGACGGCGGTCAGCACCCGGTGGCTGCGGCCGGACAGGGACTGCAGGATCGCCACCGCATGTTCGCCGTCGTCGGGCTTGCCGACGATGCGACCGTCGACCTCGAGGGTCGTGTCGGCGGCCAGCAGCAGGCGCCGCGGCAGGCTGCGCCAGTGCATCCGCTGCACGCCGCCCTCGGCCTTGGCCATCGCGACCCGGCGCACGTAGCTAACGGCATCCTCGCCGGGCAGTTCGTGCTCGGCGATATCATGGTCGTGGCGACCGGGTCCGCGGAACAGCAGCGGCTCGAAGCGGACGTGGATCTGCTGCAGCAGTTCGCGCCGGCGAGGACTGTTGGAAGCGAGGTAGATCATGAGGACGCGGCGAAGGCTGGGGAAGGACGCAGGAACACGGCTTCACTCCCGGTGGTAGGGATGGTTTTTCAGCACGCTCCACGCCCGGTAGAGCGCTTCGGCGAGCATCACGCGGACGAGGGCGTGGGGCAGCGTGAGGCTGGACAGGCGCATCGTCTCGTGGGCGGTGGCTTTCAGCGCCGGATCGAGGCCGTCGGGGCCGCCGACGATCAGCGCCACGTCGTCGCCGCCGTCCTGCCAGCGCTCGAGGCGCCGGGCGAGGGCCTTGGTGGTGAGGTCTTCGCCGTGCTCGTCGAGGATCAGGCGCCGGCAGCGCGCCGGCAGCGCGGCTTCGATGCGGACGGCTTCGGCGGCCATCATGGCGGCTGCCGTCTTGCCGGTGGTGCGCGGCTCGGCCTTGATCTCGACGAGTTGCAGCGGCAGCTCGCGGGGCATGCGCTTGGCGAAGTCGTCGAAGGCGGTGTCCACCCACGCTGGCATGCGGGTGCCGACAGCGACGAGGAGGAGTCTCATCAGGCCGCGCGGGCGGCCGACGCTCCCGGCCGGGACGGGCGCGCCGGCGCGGCAGCCCACAGTTCCTCGAGGTTGTAGTAGCTGCGCACGGCCGGCTGCATGACATGGACGACGATCGCGCCGAGGTCGACCAGCACCCATTCGCCGGTTTCCTCGCCCTCGATGCCGATCACCTCGAGGCCGGCCGCGCGGGCCTTGTCGGCCACGTTGCGGGCCAGCGAGCGGGCCTGGCGGCCGGAGTCGCCGCTGGCGATCACGACCCGGTCGAACAGCGAGGTGAGGCGGGTGGTGTCGACGACCTGGATGTCCTTGGCCTTGATGTCTTCGAGGGCGGCAACGACGAGTTGTTCGATCTGGGTGATGTCCATTGAGTCAGCGATAGAGTTGATGGCGGGAAATATAGTCAACAACCGGCGCGGGGAGCAAATAGCGCAGGCTGTGGCCGCCGGCCTGGCGGTGGCGGATGTCGGTGGCGGAGATGGCCAGCGGGGTCATGTCGAACTGCACGAGGGCGCCGTGCGGGCTCTGCCGCAGGGCGTCGGGCCCGGCCCGGCGGGCGGTGACGAGGGCCGCGAGCTCCGGCGCCATCTGCGCCGCGTCGAGGCTGTAGCCGGGGCGGTTGGCGACCGCCAGGTGGGCGAAGTCGAAGAGTTCGCCCCAGCGCCGCCAGCCGGGCAGGCCGAGGAAGGCATCCACGCCGAGCAGCAGGACCAGCGGCCGCTGCGGGCCGAGCGCGGCGCGCAGGCGTTCGAGGGTCAGGATCGTGAAGCTGGCCTGGGCGGCGTCGACTTCGGCCGGGTCGACCTCGAACTGCGGGTTGTCGGCGGTGGCGAGGCGGGCCATCGCCAGGCGATCGGCGCCGCTCGCCCCCGGCGCGGCGCGGTGCGGCGGCTGGCCGGCGGGGATAAAGCGGACGCGGTCGAGGCGGAGGGCTTCGCGGGCGGTTTCGGCGAGGCGCAGGTGGCCGTAGTGGATCGGGTCGAAGGTGCCGCCGAACAGACCGAGAGGGCCGGCGGCGGACTCAGGCCGGTTCATCGGCCGCGGGTTCAGGGGCGATCTGGCCGAACACGTCGGAGGCGTTGGCGTAGAAGCTGGCGAACACCACCGGGATGAAGACCAGCGGCAGCGCGATGGCCGGCAAGGCGCTGAGGATCGGCGAGATCAGGCCGAGCAGGCCGATCAGCAGGCCCGGCACCATCACCGTCAGCATCAGGCCGATGCCGTAGGCGAGGAAGGCGCGCCAGTTCCGCCAGCACGCGACGAAGCTGAAGAACATCGCCTTGATCGCCGACACGCGGCCCCAGCCGGCGAGCAGCGGCGCGAACCAGTAGGCCATCATCAGCGGCATCGAGCCGACGGTGCCGACGATCAGGGACGCGGACAGCGCCGGATCTTCGGCGGTGGCCTCGTCGAGCTTGCGCTTGCCGAGCATCAGTTCGGCGAGGATGCCGCCGTCGATCAGCGCCGTGATGCCGAGCACGATGAAGGTGCCGGCCAGGTAGATGCCGCCGATCTTGATCTGCTCGGGCAGGTTCTGACGAAAACCCGACACCAGCACTTCCGGCCCGACCTTGCGTCGTTCGGCCACCGCCTTGCAGCCGTTGTAGATGCCCAGCGACAGCGCCGGCATCGTCAGCGACATCAGCACCTGGCCGATCAGCGGCACGGCGGCAATGACCAGCAGGCAGAACCAGTAGCCGAAGACGAGGAAGGTGATCAGCGCCGGGTTGCGCCGCCACAGCGCGAGGCCCTCGACGATCCAGGCCCAGCCGCGCGGGGCCGGCAGCGTGCGTGCTTGCATCGGCTTACTCCGAGGCCGCTTCGGACGCAGCCGGCGGCAGCGCCGGCTGGTCGCCGAAGACATCCTGGAAGGAGGTGTAGAGGGTGCCGGCGAGAACCGGAATCAGCACCAGTACGCCCAGCCCGGCCGGCAGCATGGCGACCCAGATCAGCACGTAGATCAGCACGCCGAGGACGAGGAAGGCGCCGAAGTTGCCGAAGCACGCCGACAGCGACATCTTCATCGCGTCGAGCGGCGGCGTGTCGCGCAGCACGACCAGCGGCGCGGCGAACCACAGCGCGGTGATCAGCAGCACCCACAGCACCGAGAACACCACGCTGCCGAGCACCACCCCGCTGACCAGCCCGAAGCCCAGCCCGGCCAGCGCGCCGAGGATGTAGCCGGTGAGGGCCGCGCCGCCGCCGATGACCACCGACACGAAACCGGCGACCAGACCGCCGAGCAGATAGAACACGCCGACCAGCGCCAGATTGCCGGCATGCACCTTGAGCCCGGCGAACAGGTGGTCGACCCGCAGCGGCCGGCCTTCGGCCAGCGCGTGGCAGCCGAGCACCATGCCGGCGACCATCACCGGGAAGCCGATCAGCACCACCGCCCAGCCGAGCAGCGGCACCAGCCCGAGCACGAACAGCATCACGATGAAGATCACGCTGATGGCGATCCACACGCCGGGGCTGCGCACGAACAGCGACCACCCGCCCTTCAGCCAGACCAGGCTTTCGGCGGGCGACACGTGGCGGGAATGGGGGTGGCGCGCGGCGCTGTGGGGATGGGCTGCCGGGGAGGCCGGGTCGGTCATGTCGGGGCGCGGGGAAACAGGAAGACAGGATGAAAAATCAGCATGTTGCGCTGCAATGGAATGCTAGCCCAAATCCGCCGTCGACTTCAAACCGGATGTTGGATCGACGCACATCAAGCCGGCAGCGGCGGCAGTGCGGCGTCGCCGGCGCGCTGCTGCAGGATGCGGCGGTATTCGTCCGGATCCTTCACCAGCACCATCTCGCCGGCCCGCGGCAGGTGGAAATCCTCCAGCCGCGACAGCCAGAAACGCAGCGCCGCGGCGCGCAGCACAGCCGGCCAGGCGCGCCGCTCGGCGGCGGTGAAGGGACGCGATTCGGCGTAACCGTCGAGCAGCGCGCGGCTGCGGGCGGGGTCGAGGTGGCCGTCGGCGTCGGCGCACCAGTCGTTGACGGTGACCGCCACGTCGAACAGCAGCGCGTCGACGCCGGCGAAATAGAAGTCGATGACGCCGCCGACGAACTCGCCGTCCCACAGCACGTTGTCGCGGAACAGATCGGCGTGGATCACGCCCTGCGGCAGCGCGCGCAGGTCGAAGCCGGCCTGAAAGACGAGTTCGGCGTCGAGCTCGGCCTGTCCGGCGGCGGACAGATGCGGGCGCACGCGGGCCGCGCAATCGCGGCGCCAGTCGGCGTTGCGGGGATTGGCCTGCTTGCGGCCGAAGGTCAGGCCCGCCAGATGCAGGCCGGCCATCATCGCGCCGATGCGCCGGCAGTGGGCGATGCCGGGCACCATCTCGGACTGGCCCGACAGTCGGGCGACCAGAACCGCCGGCTTGCCGGACAGGGTGCCGAGGTATTCGTTGTCGCGGTTGGCGACCGGACCGGGCACCGGCAGGCCGTGGCGCGACAGATGCGCCATCAGATGCAGATAGAACGGCAGCTCGGCCCGCGGCATCGTCTCGAAGAGCGTCAGCACGTAGCGGCCGAGGCTGGTGGTGA
>SSSX01000482.1 GCA_015657735.1 Zoogloeaceae bacterium | reverse complement strand
TCAGAAGGACATGAACATCGTGCTGCAGGAAGCTCACCGCCTCGGCCTGATGCTGCCCAACAGCGCGGCGACGGCGCAGGTTTTCAACGCCATGGCCGGCAGCGGCATGGGCGAGGAGGATTCGGTCGCGGCGCTCAAACTGTTCGAGAAACTGTCGGGGGATTGAGGTGAGAGTCGGATTTGTCGGGCTGGGGGTGATGGGGCTGCCGATGGCCGGCCATCTGCTGGCGGCGGGGCACGAGGTGGCGGTGTGGGCGCGACGGCCCGCGTCGGCGGCCGGCCTCGTGGCGGCGGGCGCGGTGCAGTGCGCCACGCCGGCCGAACTGGCGGCGCGCAGCGAGGTGGTGATCTCGATCGTCACCGCCAGCGCCGACGTGGAGCAGCTGGCCGTCGGGCCGGGCGGGCTGATCGAGGGTTTTGCGCCGGGCGGCATTCACGTCGACATGAGCACCATTGCGCCGGGCACGGCCCGCCGGCTGGCGCGGTGCTATGCGCAGCAGGACATCGGCTGGCTCGACGCGCCGGTGTCGGGCGGCGAGATCGGGGCGCGCGAGGCGACGCTGGCGATCATGGCCGGCGGCGCGGCGGAAGTGCTGGAGCGGGTCCGGCCGCTGTTCGGCTGCCTCGGGCGGACGCTGGTGCACGTCGGCGAGGCCGGCGCCGGCCAGGTGGCCAAGGCCTGCAACCAGATGCTGATGGTCAATGTGATCCAGGCCTGCGCCGAGGCGCTGCGTCTGGCCGGTGCCCACGGGCTGGATGCCGGCAAGGTCGTCGCGGCGCTGGCCGGCGGTTCGGCCGGCTCGCGGGTGCTCGACGTGATGGGCGGGCGGATGGCGCGGCGGGATTTCGTCGCCGGCATCCAGGCGCGCCTGCATCACAAGGATTTCGCGATCCTGATGGAAGAGGCGCGGCAGCTCGGCGCGCCGCTGCCGGTGGCGGTGCATACCTGGCAGCAGCTCAACGCGCTGATGGGCCTGGGTGGCGCGCAGCTCGATACGTCGAGCCTGCTGCGGGTGCTCGAATCGCCGCTGGAGCGTTTGTCATGACGGCGCCCGGCGGCCGTCGCCGCTGCGTGGCGCTGCTTGGCGGCGCGCTCGGAGTGCTCGGGCTGGCCACGCTGGGCGGCTGTGCCGGCTCGGTGTTCCGGCCGCTGAAACCCGACGTGACGGTGGCCGACATCCGGCTCATGGACGGCAACCTGCTCGAGCAGCGCTTCCTGCTGACGCTGCGCGTCACCAACCCGAACAGCTTCGAGATTCCGGTCGAGGGCCTCAACTTCACGCTGGAACTCAACGGTCAGCATTTCGCCCGCGGCGTCGGCAACCGGCCGGTGACGATTCCGAAGCTCGGCGAAGCGCTGGTGGACGTGACGGCCACCACCGGCCTGGCCGGTTTCCTGCGCCAGTTCCGGGGCCTGGGCAAGGGCGGCGAGAAGATCGGCTATCGCCTCAAGGGCCGGCTCGTCACCGGCAGCCATGGCGATCTCGATTTCGACAAGACCGGCGAGGTCGATGCCTTCAAGACCCTGCGCGAGTCGGGCGGCGGGCGGTCGTCGCCCGAGCGGTTTTGAGCGCCCGCGGGCCGCGCCCGAGGCCCCGGCTTGCCGAATTCCTCGCCGGCTGCCGCGACGAGGCGCCGCTGCTGCTCGGCGTGGTGCCCTTCGGCCTGCTCTACGGCATCGGGGCGCTGGCGGCGGGGATGCCGGCGTGGGTGGCCCAGCTGGCGTCGGCGGTGGTGTTTGCCGGGGCGGCGCAGCTGGTCATCGTGCAGATGCTGGCGGCCGGGGCCGGCGCGCTGCCGGTCGGCCTGACGGCCGGCCTGCTCAACCTGCGCCATGTGCTCTACAGCGTGTCGGTCGCCGAGCATGTGCGTCACCTGCCGCGGCGCTGGCGCCTGCTGCTGGCCTACCTGCTGACCGACGAGGCCTACGCGGTGGCGATCCTGCACTACCAGTGCCGGCCGCCGTCGGCCGCCGGGCCCGATCTGCGCCACTGGTATTTCCTCGGCTGCGGCTTCACGCTGTGGCTCACCTGGCAGCTGTCGACGGCGGCCGGGCTGGTGTTCGGGGCGACGATCCCGCCGGCGTGGGAGATCGATTTTGCGGTGCCGCTGACCTTCATCGCCCTGCTGACGATGTTGATGCGGGAACGCGCCGGTCAGGCGGCGGCGCTGGTGGCGGCGCTGGCGGTGCCGCTGTTCGCGGCGCTGCCGTTCCGGCTCGGGCTGGTGGTGGCGATCCTGCTCGGGCTCGGTGCCGGGGTGGTGGCGAGCCGGCGCGGGAGGCACGCGCGATGAGCACCGCCGCGCTGCTGGGTCTGCTGGCCGTGGTGGGGGTGGTCACCTTTCTGTACCGCTACGCGATGATCGGCCTGCTGGTCAGCCGCAGCCTGCCGGGCTGGCTGCACGCGCTGTGCCGTCACATCGCGCCGGCCAGTTTTGCGGCGCTGACGGCCGGCGAGCTGTTCGTGCACGGTGGCGAGGTGGTGCTTGCGCTGGCCGCGCCCAAGCCGTGGGCGGCCCTGGTGGCAGCGCTGGTGGCGTGGCGCACGCGCAACGTGCTGGCGACCATCGCCGTCGGAATGGCGGCGCTGTATCTGTTCAAGGTGCTGTTTTGAGCTGGGGTTTGTTGCTGATTCGGCAACAATATTGCCCGGATTGCTGCTGAAACCGCTCAGGGCAGCGCGACGGCGATTTCCCGCGTGGCGCGCCGGGTGCGCAGCAGGCCGGTCATGTCGGCGGCGCTGAGGGGGCGGCTGCACACGTAGCCCTGGTAGGCGTCGCAGCGCCAGCGGCGCAGCAGCGCGAGCTGGGC
>SSSX01000481.1 GCA_015657735.1 Zoogloeaceae bacterium | reverse complement strand
GACCCCGCTGGCGACGCTGACCCCGATTCCGGCCGGCGCCGGCAACCACGGCAGCGTCGCGTGGGCGACGAACGGGCGCCGGGTTTTCGCGACCGGCACCAACCGCATCGGCGACGGCCAGCGCGTGGTGCGCGCCTTCGATCCCGACAGCGGCCGCCAGCTCGCCGCCTGGCCGGCATCCACCGACACCATCATGGACCTGCAGGCCCTGCCCGACGGGAGCGTGGCCTTCGCCAGCGGCGACTCGACCCTCGGCATCCTCGACGGCAACGGCCACCGGCGCCTGCGGCAGAGTCCGCCGAACCCCGACCACCGCGACAACTTCGACGCTTTCCGCCTGTCGCCCGGCGCCGACCGCCTGAGCTTCCTGCACCAGACCTGGCGCGACGAACGCTGGCAGGGCGAGGCGCTGAACTTCGACCTGCGCCGGCTCCACCTGAGCCGCGCCGCCGACCCCGACGCCGCCGACCCGCACGAGCTCGCCGCGCCGCTGCGCGACGGCCTGCCGGTCGGCGACTGGCGCAACACCACCCGCCCCACGCTGAACGGCAAGCTGCTGAAGCTGGACAACTACGAGTACGCGCGCAGCCTCGCCATCGCCGCCGACCGCCAGCACCTCGCCCTCGGCGCCGACTGGTACATCCGCTGGTACGACGCCGACGGCTTCGACCGCTGGGAGAAACCGGTGCCCGGCGCGGCCTGGCTGGTCAACGTCAGTGCCGACGGGCGCTTCGTCGTCGCCGGCCTCGGCGACGGCACGATCCGCTGGTATCGCACCCGCGACGGCAGCGAGGCGCTGGCGCTGTTCGTCCACGCCGACGCCAGGCGCTGGGTGGTGTGGACGCCGGAAGGTTTCTTCGCCGCCTCGCCGGACGGCGAGGATCTGATGGGCTACGTGCTCAACCAGGGCCGCGACAAGGAAGCGACCTTCGTCAGCTCCGGCCAGCTGCGCAAGCAGTTCTACCGCCCCGACCTGATCGCCAAGCGCATCGACGGCGACGAGGCGGCCATCGCCGCGGCGGTGGCCCAGGTCGGCGACGTGCGCCACATCCTCGCCGACTCGCTGCCGCCGGAAATCGAACTGCTGTCGAAAGACGAGGCCATCGTCGATGGCGACTACGAGCTGAAGCTGAAGATCACCCCGCGCGCCGGCGGCATCGGCCGCGTGCTGCTGCGCAAGGACGGCGCCGACCAGGAAACCGGGCGCGACGTACCTATCGGCGGAATCTATAGCCAAAGACTCAATTATCAACCGGGCGAATACAAACTGAGCGTCGCCGTCTACAACGCCGGCGACCGCATCCCGTCCGAATCGCGCACCATCAAACTCACGGTGCGCGGCGCGGCGCCGCCCAAGCCGCGCCTGCACGTGCTGGCGGTGGGCATCGGCATGGCCGCCTACAGCGACAACAAGCTCGCCACTCCGGGCGTCGAGTTTGCCGACCGGGATGCCCGCGCCTTCGTCGAGCGCATCGCCGGCCAGGCCGGCAACGGCCGCCTGTACCGCGCCGTGACGACCCGTCTGCTGACCAGCCGCGCCGACACCAGCCTGCAGGCCATCGAAAAGGCGCTGGCCGACATCCCCTTCGAAACCGGCGACACGGTGGTGATCTTCCTGGCCGGCCACGGCAAGGCGGTGGACGGCAAATACAACTTCCTGCCCGCCGACCTGGCCCTCGAGAACGAGGACAGCATCCGCCACGCCGCCTTCACGCAGGCCCGCATCGAAAGCCAGCTGCGCCGCTTCGGCAGCGGACGGGCGCTGCTGGTGCTCGACACCTGCCACGCCGGCGCG
>SSSX01000480.1 GCA_015657735.1 Zoogloeaceae bacterium | reverse complement strand
GGAAATGAACGACTACATGGCGGAAAACAAGATCGCCGAAGTCGTCCCGCAGCTGCCCCCGCCGCCGCCGCCCGGCAGCAAACCGGCGAAGGCCAAGCCGGCCAAGGCCGAGGGCGACGGCGAAGCCGACAACAAGGCGTCCGCCGACAAGGCCGAGGACACCGCCCCGGCCGAAGCCGAAACGCCCCGCAAGCGCCGCCGCGCCGCCGCCGCCGAATAGCACCGGCGGCGGACCTAGCCGGCAGCCGCTGGCGACCCTTTCCACCATTCGATGAACTCGTCGACCGGCATCGCCGGCGCGTAGAGGTAGCCCTGGGCGCAGTTGCAGCCCATGTCGATCAGCACTGCTTCGGTCGCCGCGGTTTCGACGCCTTCGGCCACCACCTCGAGGCCGAAGGTGTGGGCGATGCGTACCATCAGTTCGACGATCGCCCGGTCGTTGTCCGAAGCCGTGATGCGTTCGACAAACGATTTGTCCACCTTCAACTCATCGACCGGCAGGCGGCGCAGGTAATCCATCGACGAATAGCCGGTGCCGAAATCGTCCAGCGCCAGCCGCCCGCCGCCTTCGCGCAGGGTTTCGAGGGTGCGCGCCGACATGCCTTCGGCCGACACCAGGCCACTCTCGGTGATCTCGCAGCACAGCCGCGACGGCGGCACCCGCCAGGTGTCGCAGGTCTGGCGGATGAACAGCGGCAGTTCGGGATCGTTGAGATCGTCCGCCACCACATTCACCGACACCCGCACGCCGCATCCGGCCGCCGCCAGCGCGGCGAGAATCTGCACCGCCTGCTGGATGACCCAGCGCGACAGCGCCGGCATCAGGCCGATGCGGTCGACCACGCGCAGGATGTCGGGCGTCGGCACCGCGCGGCCGTCGGCACGCCGCCAGCGCAGCAGCGCTTCGGCGCCGATCATCCGGCGCGACGGCAGCGCCACCTGGGGCTGCAGGAAAAGCTGGAACTGCTGGGCTTCGAGGGCGCGGGCGACTTCCATTTCGAAGTTCGCATCGCCCTCGGCGCGGACCACCACCTCGCCACCATAGGCGTCGAACGGACGCCCGCCGCCCTTCGCCACCACCAGCGCGGTGCGTGCCGCCTGCTCCAGCCCGAAGGGATCGCCGGCGTGCTCCGGCGCCCAGCTGCCGCCGCCGCAGAAGCGCCCGCGCAGCGACGGGAAATTGTTCGAACGCAGCACCTCGCAGGCGTCCACCAGCTTGTGGCCGGCCAGCGAAACCTGGGCCGGATGGTGCAGGTCGGGCAGGATCGCCGCCCACTCGTCGTCGCCCAGCGAACACAGGACGTCGTTGGGCCGCAGCACCGCGCGCATGACTTCCGACAAGGCCAGACGCAGGTGGTCGCGCTCGTCGAGGGCGAGCACGTCGGCCGAACGGCCCCATTCGACGTGCACGATCACCAGGCCGAGCTGACGGCCGGCGACGGCGCGTTCGAGACGGTCGGCGAGGAGGGTCAGGAAGCGCCGCCGGTTGGGAATGCCGAGCACCGGATCGCCCTCCTCGGCCGACACGCGGATGGCCTGCTCGTGCTCGATGGCGACCTCCGACAGCAGGCCGCCGAGACACCAGCCGAGCCGCACCAGCGCGTTGAGGATATCGAGTTCGAGGCGGTAGACCATCGCCCGCTCGCCGAACAGGCGTTGCTGGCAGAGGGCGATCAGCGCTTCGATGGCGATGAACGGAAACTCCGCCACCGCGCCGGCGACGTAGCACTCCGCCCAGTGGGCGGCCAGCCCGGCCGGCCAGCGCGGCGAAAAATCCCATTCGGCGATGCGCGCCAGCTCGCTGCAGAAATCGCGCAGCGCCGGTTCGATCGTCCCGTCGGCGGCGTCGCCGAGGTTCAGGCGCTCGAGCAGCGCGCGCGACAGTTCGTCGGCGGTGACGATGCGGCCGAAAGCGCGGATCGCCGCCTGTTCGCCCTGCCCGAGGCCGTAGCGCAGCAGCAGGCGGGCCAGCACGTCAGCGTCGACGACGTGGCTGGGGTGGCGGTCGACGAAGGAGGCCATCGCCGTCATGCCAGATAGAATTCCGACGGCTCGACGCCGTAAGCGCCGGGCGGCAGCGCCCGGACGATGGCGTACGGCGCGCCGGTGGCGGACGGCAGGTCGTAGAGCAGGTCCAGCGTGTGGGGATAGGGATTGGGCTGCTTGTCCGGGCCGAGCAGGATCATCACCCGCGGCTTGAGGCGCCGGATGCGGTTCTGGGCGACGACCACCGCCACCTCGCCCGAATTGAGCTCGACCAGCGTGCCGACCGGGTAGAGACCGATGCACTGCACGAACTGATCGACGATGCTCTCCGAAAAACGGCTGCCGCGCATCGCCCGCACCGCGTCGAGGGCCACCTGCGAGCTGGCCGCGTCGCCGTAGGGACGCTCGCGGGTCATCGCGCAATAAACGTCGCAGATGCCGGCGATCTCCGCCATCAGCCCGACCGCCTCGCCCTTCAGCCCCTGCGGGTAGCCGCTGCCGTCGCAGCGCTCGTGGTGGCGCGCAACGATGTCCAGCATTTGCGGGGTGGCGTGGCGCGAGGCGGCGAGC
>SSSX01000479.1 GCA_015657735.1 Zoogloeaceae bacterium | reverse complement strand
CGGCCCGGCAGCTATGTGGTCATCAAATATGTCCGCCCGATCGTCAAGCGCGTGGACACCCCGCTCATCAGTTGCCCGGCTGCGCCGGTGGGCGTGATCGAAGGCAGCCGCGCCGACGTGAGCTTCGTCGCTGGCCTGCTGCTGGACAAGATGGCCTATCACCTGCCGTTCCACCGGGTGCATCAACGCCTCACGGATGCCGGCTTCAAGGTGAGCCGGCCCTGGCTCACCCAGCTGGGCCAGCAGGCGTCTTCCCTGCTCGAACCCGTCTACGACGCGATGCTCGCGTCGATCCGCGCCTCGCGCGTGATCGCCATGGACGAAACGCCGATCAAAGCCGGCCAGAACGGCCCGGGCAAGATGAAGCAGGGCTACTTCTGGCCCGTCTATGGCGAACTCGACGAGGTGTGCTTCCCCTTCTTCGACAACCGCCGCGCCGACAGCGTGTTCAAGACCCTCGGCATGACCCCGGCCCAAGGTGCGGTGCTCCTCTCCGACGGCTACAGTGCCTACGCGCACTACGCCAAAAAGACCGGACTGACCCACGCCCAGTGCTGGGCCCACGCGAGACGTGAGGTGTTTGAAGCCAAGGATGCCGAGCCGAGCGCAGTGGCCGAGGCGCTCGATCACATCGGTGCGATCTACTCCATCGAAGCCGACATCCGCGACAAGAAGCTGACCGGCGAGAAGAAACGCGACTATCGCCTGACACACTCAAAACCGCGGGTGGAACGCTTCTTTGCCTGGGTCTCACGCCAATTCGAAAACCAGGGCCTCTTGCCAAGCAGTCCGCTGACCAAGGCACTTGCCTACATCCGAAATCGACGCAGCGGGCTCGAAGTCTTCCTCACCGATCCGGATGTCCCCATCGACACCAACCACCTGGAGCGTGCGCTCAGGGCGATTCCGATGGGGCGCCGTGTGTGGATGTTCTGCTGGACCGAGCTTGGCGCCAAGCATATCGGCATCGTCCAGAGCCTGATCGTCACCTGTCGTTTGCACGGCATCGATCCCTATGACTATCTGGTCGACGTGCTTCAGCGCGTCGGCCAACACCCCGCTGCCGACGTCCACCT